>JANYGR010000311.1 GCA_025359355.1 Bacteroidota bacterium
CTGTTTGGCGAATTTGGTTATGGTATTTCTTATGTAACTGGCGGCTTAAGTTTTAAGTTTTAATATTTTGTTTGTACCAAATAAAAAGGGAATCTATAATATAGATTCCCTTTTTTTGTTTTAAGATAATATGATTACGAATAAATACTACTCGCAGCAATAAATCGCTTTTTTATTTTCACTTTCCAAAATTTAAAGGCCATTCCAACTTCGTGAGAACCGCCAGTATTCGCATTTCGTAGGCTACTTGTTGTATAATCATAAGAGTAATTGATTTTAAAGAATCTATTTTGATAACCTACTGAAGTAATGATAGCATCTGAATTTCTATATGATAGCGCCACATTTAGGTGATTAAACAACAACACATTAACGCCACCAACTAATGATTGAAAATTTTGTTGTTGATTATAAAACACAAATGGCGAAACACTTATTTTTTTAAACCTAATAGTATAACCTAATTGCAACCCATAACGAATAGGCAAATTAGATGTTCCTTGCAAACCCACGTCTGGCTTAGTAATATGATGAGTGGAAAATCCAATTAATATATTTTTATAATATAACATCCCGCCTAAATTAAAATCCAAATAACTTTTGTAAACAGTAGTTTGATAAGTTGCTCCACTATTCCATACAAAACCTCTACGAGGTTCTATCATATCACCAAAATTTAATTTAGTATAATCCATCTTAATGGTTCCGTAACTAACTTCCAAAGACGGCCTGAAAAGAATTTTTTTAATATTAATGTTTTGAGAATAAAAAACAGAGAAGTTGTTTGAAATTATTGTGCCATTTCCTTGATTATCATTCATGTAATTAATACCCGCATAGGCATTTAGTTTTGGGATGAATTGATAAAAATCAACAGATGATGTAATATAAGGGCTCTTCAAATTAGGCCACTGATAGCGGGAATTTAGTCCTAAACGAGCCGCGCTATCATTCCCTACTAATGCCGTATTCAAATTAATATTACCTAAAGCCGGCTGAGAAAAAACAGGATCTTGTGCGATTATTATGCTTGATAATAAAATTAAAGAAACTAGAAATGTTTGTTTAGTCCTTATCATACTTTAAATTGAATTAATATTATTATTCAAAAATACTGAGCACAACAAAATAAACACTACCGTTAAAAGGGTTTTTGGCACAAAGCCGAAAAGTTCTAACTAAATATTTCTATCACAAACTTCGGCATTAAACCTAAAGCAATGGTGAAGATGGTTGTAAGCACTAGCAACACGGTGTGTGTTGTATCTACAGGCACTTCTGTTTCTGTTTCAGCTGGTTTAAAGTACATAGCAATAATAACTTTAAAGTAATAGTAAGCACCAACAGCCGATGTTAATATAGCTACGATGATTAACCATTTGAAAGAAGTTCCTATTAAGGTTGCAAACACAAAATACTTAGCGAAGAATCCCGCTGTAACTGGTATTCCAGCTAATGATAACATGGCAACTACCATGCATGCTGCCATTAAAGGATTACGTTTTCCTAAGCCATTAAATGCATCAATGTTCGCATTATCTTTTTCTTTAGATACATTATACAACACCGTGAATGCTGCGATAGAACCAATAGAGTATGCTAACGAATAATATAAAATAGAAGAGATGCTTGCCCAACCTCTGTTATTAGCTAAAATAGCCATTAACATAAAGGCGGCGTGACTGATACTAGAGTATGCCAACATACGTTTCACACTTGTTTGAACGGCTGCTGTGAAATTCGAAATCACTAACGAAAGCGTAATAATAACAGCTAACACCATCGACCATGTTTCGCTAACGCCACCAAACACTACTAAAAATAAATGCATAAAGGCAGCAAAGGCTGCTGTTTTTACAATTGTACTCATGAGCGCTGTAATAACAGTTGGTGCTCCTTCGTACACATCTGGTGCCCAAAAATGAAAAGGAGCTGCACTTACCTTGAAACACATCGCTACTAACATTAATAGTACGCCTGCATAAAAGAACGCTGGTAAATCGCCTTGAGCATGAGAAATGTAAGCGCGAATAGCCATTAAATCAAAGCTTCCGGTTGCACCATAAATTAAAGCAATACCAAATAATAAAAATCCTGATGCAAACGAACCCATGATTAAATACTTGAAACCAGCTTCGTTTGATGCTAAATTATTTTTTTTGCTTGCCGCTAAAACATACATAGGAATAGATAAAATTTCAATTCCTAAAAATAACGTTGTCATGTTGCTGAAAGACGTTAGCATTAACGCGCCAACTAAGGCAAATAACACTAAGGCAAAATGATCGGTTACATGATCTTCTTCAAAATAATCATTTGCTAAAATAAACCAGAAGAAAGCGGTTGCCAATATTACACCACTAAATGCTAACGACACATCATCAAAATGTATCATATTATTAAATGCTGTAATTGACATATTATGTCCCCATTCCATAAAATTAACAGCATAAGCTCCTAAAATGCCCATTAACACTATTGGAAACAATGCTTTTTTGAATTTGAAAATTTCGGCTAACATGGCTAAAATTCCGAGTCCGCTTATTATAAATAGTCCTTTCATACTTTTGTAATTTTAAATTATAAATTTTGAATGTTAAATGATATTCAAAACGTATTATTTATTTTTTAATTATTATTTTGAGTTTATATAGATAATTTAAAATTTATCATTTTAAATTTAACATTATCAAACGTGTTCCTTCTTCTGCTAAATCATTCAATGGTTTTGGATATACACCAAAGGCAACAATTGCTGCACATACAATATATAATACCCATTTATCAGATGA
>JANYGR010000341.1 GCA_025359355.1 Bacteroidota bacterium
GAAAATTTTGAAACTTATAATAATCACATCGTTACCAAAGATCATCAACATGTTTTGCTATTTATTACACCCGCTCATTTACCAAGTGATACGAAGGGAAACACGCATTTAATTAATACTGTAGATAGTATTTGTAAGTCTGTTTCTAAATCTAATAACACTGTATTAATAGAGTCGTTTGGCGCCTGTGTGGTATCCGCAGGAAACGCCACACAAATTAAAACGGATAGTATTCTAACATCAACTATTGCCATTGTTTTAATTGCTTTACTCTTGGGATTGTATTTTAAAAATCCTTTGGTTACCGTTTTTATTTTATTCCCCGTAGGTTTTGGGATGACTTTTGCACTCAGCTTTTTGTTTTTATTGAAAGGCGTTGTTTCTGCTATTGCCGTGGGTGCTGGCGCTGTTGTATTAGGAATTGCAATTAACTATTCACTTCATTTTTTTACACACTACAAACATACACGAGATATAAAAACGGTGTTAAGCGATTTAACAACCCCTATGCTTATTGGTTGCGCTACAACCGTTGGCGCATTCTTTAGTTTATTATTTGCTAAATCGGAAGCATTGCACGATTTTGGTTTATTTGCGGGCTTCTCGCTAATAGGCGCCATGTTATTTTCTATTTTAGTATTACCTCAATTATTAAAATTTAGTTTCAAAAAAGAAAATAATTCCGAGTTAGAATTTGTTCCTTCTCATTCTTGGATTGATAAATTTACAGCTTATCGTTTTGATAAAAACAAAGTCATTGTTGTTACTGCATTTATATTAACCATTGTATTCACTTATTTTGCAGGGAACGTAGGCTTTGAAAGTGATATGAATAAAATGAGTTTCATGACAACCGAGACTCGTCAGGCAGAAAAAAATTTAGATGCGATTAATAATTTTGCGGCGCGTTCGGTGTATATATTCAGTAATGGTAATACGCTAAACGAAGCACTTGAGAATAATAAAATAGTATCAAATACCTTAAATAATTTAAAAAATAAACAACTCATTAAAAAATTCTCTTCGGTGAGTGGCTTGCTGATTTCTGATAAAGAGCAATTAGAAAGAATTAATAGATGGAATCATTTTTTTACTGCTTCAAAAAAAGATACACTGAAACAACAATTAATGACTTTAGGTTTAAACTATAAATTTAAACCAACGGCTTTTCAATCGTTTTATACTTTGTTAGATAAGCGTTACACGCCTTTGTCTAAAGAAGATTCAGATACTTTAACAAAATTATTATTTAAAGAATGGATCGGCTCTGTTAATCAAAAACCATCAATCATTAATCATGTAAAAGTAGATGCTAATAATAGAAAATTAATTTATGAAGCGTTTCAAAATAATCCAAATATTGTTGTTTTTGATAAACAAAACTTAACGTCAAAATTTGTTGATGTAATTAGTTCCGATTTTAATACCATTTTGTTTTTAACGTCAATATTAGTATTTGCATTTATGCTGGTTAATCATGGTCGTATAGAATTATCCATCATCAATTTTTTGCCAATGTTGATTAGTTGGCTATGGATACTAGGTATTATGGGATTGTGCGGTATTAAATTTAATGTCATTAATATCATCATTTCAACCTTTATTTTTGGTTTAGGGGATGATTATAGCATATTTATTATGGATGGTTTATTGAATGAATATAAATTTGGAAAGAAAACCTTAGACTCTTTTAAATCTTCTATTTTATTATCAGCTTTAATTACTATCATAGGAATTGGCGTGATGATCTTTGCCAAACATCCAGCCCTGCAATCTATTGCGTTGATTGCCATTATAGGTATGGCATGCGTCGTGTTTATTTCATTCATTGTTCAACCTTTATTATTTAATTGGTTAGTACTCAATAGACGACATCGAGGTTTACAGCCATATACCGCAAAATACTTGCTAATAACGGGAATTAGCTTTATCGGCTTCATTATTGGCTCTCTGTTTATTATGTTTTGTGGAATTATTTTATTCACCATTTTTCCTGCGAATAAAAGTACACGCAAACTTATTTTTCATTACATCATTATGTATGTGATGCGTATGGCGTTAGCATCTTTTTTTAATGTCAAAAAAACGATTATTAATGAGAATACAGATGATCTTTCTAAACCAGCTATCATTGTTTCCAATCATCAATCTAATATTGATTTGGCGCTTGTATTACAATTGCATCCGAAAATAATTGTGTTTGCAAACGACAAAGTATTTAACTCGCCTTTTTATGGTAAGATTGTTCGCATGGCCGATTACTTCCAGGTTTCCGAAGGATACGAAAATAGTATCCCGAAATTACAGGCTCTGGTAAAAGAAGGTTATTCTATTTTAATTTTTCCTGAAGGTACGCGTAGCGCAAACGGAGAGATGCGTCGTTTTCATAAAGGTGCTTTTTATTTAGCACAACAATTACAGTTAGATATTATGCCTTTATTAATCCACGGGGCTGGAGACGTTGAAACGAAAGGAGATTTTTTGTTTAAAGATGGCGAGTTAACAGTTAAAATTTTAAAACGAATCACTCCTGATGATGTTTCTTTTGGTTCTACATATCAAGAGCGTGCCAAAGCAATCAGTCAGTATATGCGCTCCGAATATGAATTCATCAAAGAATTAAGAGAAACGGTTCATTATTTCAGACCACGTTTACTTAAAAATTATATCTATAAAGGCCCGTTACTGGAATGGTATTGTAAAATTAAAACAGGTCTCGAAAATAATTACCAATTGTTTGAAAGTCTTATGCCTAAGGAAGGTAAGATCGTGGACGTTGGATGTGGATATGGTTTTTTACCATATATGCTTATGTATAAAAGCAAAGCGCGCCAAATTTTAGGAGTAGATTTTGATGAAGAAAAAATAGAAGTGGCCGACAACTGTGTTCATAAAACGAGTAATATGACTTTTAAGGTAGGAGACGTATCTCAATTTGATTTTCCTCATGCTGATGGATTTATTATTAGTGATGTGTTACATTATTTACCTGAACAACAACAAATAAGTGTGATACAAAATTGCCTTTCTAAATTAAATAAAAACGGCGTATTAGTAATTCGAGATGCTGATAAAGACCTTGCTACACGTCAAAAAGGAACCTGGTATACTGAATTTATGAGCACTAATTTAGGCTTTAACAAAACAAGTGGTGGGCAATTACATTTTGCTAGTGGCACGCTTATTAAAGATACGGTAGCGCAATTTCCAAACGTAACAATTGAGGTTATTGATAATACTAAACTTACTTCTAATATTATTTATGTAGTTAGGAATAGCAAGTAAGATTAATGAATGTTTCGTTGATGCGTTGGGGGACTAAAGACAAAGAACGTCTAAATATCATTGAAGGAAACAAAGATAGAAAGAGAAATTAAAACATCAACATAAATTGCGTGTCGCTATCTGTCTTCACTCCATTTTTTAGTGCCACATTCCAGTCTTTCATACTATTTAAAGCCTCTTTCAAAAAATCCTTACACTCGCTATAATCTTTACTAATAGTATTAATTGCTGTCACTTTTAATGTGCCATTACTTAAAACTTGAGCTTTTATTAAAAAAGTACCTTGTAATTTTTGAGTAGAATTTGTTTTTTTATGATAACCCAAAACATATTCTTTAATCGCAGTTTCGCTACCATTATAATAAGCTAATGACGTTTGCGAAGGCTTGGTAGATGAAGTGTTTTGAGCAATTGTAGTATATGCTTTAGTATCAGCTTCTGTTTTATCACCATCAGTATTGCCTGCTACTGATTTATTTTCAGCTACAGCAGAAGTAACAGGTTGTTGCTTGCTGGCTTCTTTTTTTAATGCGTCTTTATATTTAGTTGATTTTTCGTAAGCTATAGTAGTATTAGCATACTCTTCATTTTTAGCACTAGCAGGAACGGAAGCAACTTCATCGGCTAACATTTTTTTAGAATTATCAGCAGTTTCTAGTGTTTCAAAATCACCAGCTTTATCTTGTTTAGTAACAACAGACTCATTAACAATACCTTTGCCAGTCACAACCATACCGTTAGCTGAATTGTTAGCTTGCCTTGATTTACCAGCCAATCCCTCTAAGTTTTTTTGTGATTGTTCTGCTTCTTTTAAAGATGAAGTAACCGCTTTACCATCCAAGCTAACTTGTTTTTTGAAATTCGAATTAGTAGCATCCTCCTTTGTTTCAAGAGGCTTTGTTTCAGAGACTATTCCAGTACTAACGGTTGATGTAAGGTCAGATGGAGTAGGGGAATTCTCTTCTTTTACCTTAGTATTATTTAAGGCAATAGATTGGTCAGAATCAACGGTTGATTTTTTTAAAAATAAAATAGATAACGCTACAATTAGTAATAATGAAGCGGCTGCACTAAACCAAATAATTTTATATTTTTTTGAGTCAGATTCTTGATTTGAAGACGTAATAGCACTCTGAGATATTTTTTTTGAAATTTCGCTTTGCACTTCATTCATTAATTCATGAGCAGCTTCAGCAGATGTATGAGTTGAAAAGCCTTCCAAAGCTTCTTTCTCAAAATCATCTAATTCGGTTAAATCAGTTTCGTTATTAGCGTGTATGTCTAATAATTTAACTAATTCTTCGGCAGTTAATGGAGTATGTTTTTTATGTTTATTCACTCGTTTTTTCTAATTTAATTTTCAAATTTCGTTTACCATTTTGGATGAAGCTTTTCACTTCATTCATGGTGTAACCTGTCATTTCAGCTATTTCAGTGTATGATTTTTCTTTTAAATAAAATAGTGTCACACATTTTTTTTGATCATCATTTAATTCATCAATTGCTCTTTCAAGTGCCGTATATTGTTGTTCTTTTTCTTCAGCTTTGTTATGATGCAACCCATCACCAGTTTCCATAAAATAATCTGCATTAACTTGCAAATCAATTTCTTTTTTCAATTTTGACTGCCGTGTTCTAATAATCATCAAGCAATGATTTTTAGAAAAGGTGTATAGCCAGCTTTTAAAGTATTCGATATTGTGTTTTAATAAATCAGCCAAAAGTTTTTCAAAAATTTGCATGACGGCATCTTTGGCCTCATCCTTATCTTTCAAGTATTTTAACGAAAGACCTAAAACCAAATGTGAATAACGTTTATATAATATCCCCACAAACACATTATTAGTTGTGAGTTTATACTCTGTAATTAATTCGTTATCAGTGTAATGGTTATATTTTTCTAAATGAATCAGATGCTTTTTTGTTTATAAATATACTGTATATTTTTTACTTTGAAAAACACATTCTGTTTGTTATATTTGTTGATTACGGATCTTGAATTAAGATTTTCTGAATTAATAAACCTTGAAACAAATAATAAAATATAGTTTATTTTTTATTTTGGCTTTTACAAGTCTAAGCTTTCAGCAACAACAAGGTTTCGATCCTAATGCCAAGGTAAAGGCCTGTTTTATTTATAATTTTACGCGCTACTTCGAGTGGCCTGAAAAAATGAAATCAGGTAATTTTATTATTCATGTTGTAGGTTCAAACGCTGGTTTAAATCAGGAACTTAACAAAATGGCCTCAAGCAAACAAGTTGGAAATCAAAAATTAGAAATTAAAAGTGGCCCTACAATTGACGCTTCATTAAAGCCTCATATTATTTTTTTATTGACTGATGCCTCTGATATGCTTAAGGATGTCGCTTCAAAATTTAAAGGAAAAGGAACTTTAGTTATTACAGAAAAGCCAGGGTTAGCCAAAATAGGTTCATCCATCAATTTTGTAATTGCAGATAGTAAACAAAAGTTTGAGTATAGTAAGAAAAATGCAGAAAAATCAGGATTAAAAACGAGTGAAGAGCTAAAAAGTTTAGCTATTGCAGTTGATTAAATAAATGTATAAATTTGTAAGAGTGATAACAGTTTCAAAATCATACCATTGGCTAGCAAAAAGTAGTTTATGCTTTTTGTGCTGTTTGATTTGGCATAACCAATATGCTCAAACTGATTCTTTATTTAAAGCCCAAGAGTTATGCTCTCAAAAGAAATTTGAACAAGCTATTCAAATCATAGATAATGTCATTCATCATTCTGAAACAAAAGAAGATCCTTCTGCTTGGCACATTCGTTCATTTGCTTATTTACAATCATATACTCAAAGTGGTAAATATAATACTTCAAAAATCGCGTTATTAGATACATCAGTTGCTTCAGCAGCTCAGTCTATGAAGCTTGATACCAAAGGGGAGTACAAAGATCAAAATGCACAGTTTATAGAAAATAGCTCTAAAAAAATGTTCAATCTTTGCATCGTACTTTTGAAAGATTCATTAAACAGTTCTAAGTCTGAATACTTTTATAACAAGTACAAAAAAATTACATCACTTATTAAACCCGATTTTAATTTCAAAGAAAAAGATTTAGAATACTATAATGGAACAGGTAGTCTTTTCGTTGATTTATACTTGAAAAATAAATCAAGAAAAGAGTATCAAGATGTCGCTAAATTGTCTTTGTTAAAAGCAATAGAGATTGATCCTAAAAACATTAGTGCCAACATAAACTTAGGTGTTTTGTTTTACAACGAAGGTGTAGAATTAATGAATAAATTAGAATACGACGTTGACCTTTCTCAGTTAGATGTTGTACAAGAAAATGCTAAAAAATTATTTAAACAATCGTTGCCATTTATGAATAAGGTATACGAATTAGAACCTAAAGATGCCAGAGCTATAGATGGACTTGAGGGAATTTACCATGCTTTAAATGATGGAGAAATGGAGAATTTTTTCAAACAAAAAAAGCAAGCCTTAAATAAAAAATAAGAGGCGAAATTATGGCAATACGATTTACAATTGGTAGAAAAATAGGCACTGGATTTGGAATTTTGCTTTTCCTAACAATGATCGCCTTTATTTTAACCATTGTTACCGTTACCAAAAGTAAAGTTCAAACGGAATCAGT
>JANYGR010000344.1 GCA_025359355.1 Bacteroidota bacterium
GTTATTTAATTAGTTTCCCGCAGAACTCGCTGATTTCACAGAAATAATAGTCAAGCGGAAAACAAAGAAGTATTGACAAAACAAAAATAATTAAACTTTAAAATCTGCAAGATCTGCGAAATCTGCGGGACATAAAATAAGAAAACATGATATTAGTATATACAGAAATCAACAAAGGCAAAGTAAAAAAAGCATCGTTAGAAGCAATAAACTACGCCGCAAAAATAGCAGAACTAACAAGCTCTAGCGTAACAGCAGTAGCTATTAACGCAGATGCTGCTCAATTAGAAGCCATTGGAAAAGCAGGCGCCAAAAAAATATTAGCTGTAAAAAATGAGGCCTTAGCATCTTTAGACAGTATGCTTTTATCAGCCACTATTGAGCAAGCAGCAAAAGCAGAGGGTGCAAAAATTATCGTGTTCTCATTCGATATCGTTGGTAAAGCAGTAGCTCCTCGTTTGTCAGCACGCTTAAAAGCAGGATTAGTTGCGGGTGCAGTAGATTACCCAACAGTAAACGGAACTGCTTTGGAAGTAAAGAAAAATGTATTTTCAGGAAAAGCAACAGCCTTATACTCTATCAATAGCGACATTAAAATTATTTCGTTATTACCAAGTTCTTTTCCTATCACATCGTCCGAAAACGCAGCAACGGTAGTTGATTTCGCAGTTGATTTATCAGGTGTAAATTCTAAAATCGTTATCAAAGAAAAGAAATCAGATATCGTAGGCGATATGATTCCTTTGCCAGAAGCAGAATTAGTAGTAAGCGCAGGTCGTGGATTAAAAGGTCCAGAAAACTGGGGCATGGTAGAAGAATTAGCAAAAGAATTAAAAGCAACAACGGCTTGTTCTCGCCCAGTAGCAGATATGCATTGGCGTCCACACCACGAACATGTTGGGCAAACAGGAGTAGCTATTCGTCCTAATTTATATATTGCTATTGGTATTTCGGGAGCTATCCAACACTTAGCGGGCGTAAACGGAAGTAAAACTATTGTTGTTATTAACAGCGACAAAGAAGCGCCTTTCTTCAAATCAGCTGATTATGGGGTAGTAGGAGATGCTTTTACCATTGTTCCTAAATTAATCGAAGCGGTTAAAAAATTCAAAGCGAATCATAACTAACATGGAAAACGTATTTTTTGAAGGTAAGGTCATGTGGTCGCAGATAGATGCGAATATGCATCTTAGACATTCTGCTTATGCGGATTTTGCTGCACAAGCAAGGCTTGAAATTCTTGAAAAACTTGGCTTTGATGCAAATTTATTAGAAAAATTAAAAATTGGTCCTATCTTATTTAGAGAAGAATTAATTTATATGCGCGAGGTTCGTCCAAATGATACTATAAAAGTAACATGCGAAATGACTCACTGTCGAAAAGATGGAAGCCGTTGGTCCTTTAGTCAAGGACTTTATAGAGGCGATGGCGTTCAAGCCGCACAAATAAATGTTCAAGGCGCTTGGGTAGATATGGAAAAAAGAAAGCTAACAGGTTTAGCACCCGAGTTAGCGATTAAGTTTCTTGATATTCCTAAAACAAAAGATTTCGTATTAGAAGAAGTACCAGAAAAAAAAGTTGAACTAATTAAAGATAAAAATACAATGACAAATTTAGAACAATCGTTTGAAGACGCTAAAAAGCGAGTGATGGAATTGACTGAAAAACCAGGTAACGATGTGTTGCTTGAATTATATGCACTTAACAAGCAAGCTACTTTGGGCGATGCTGAAACACATGGAGAAAAACCAGCCATGTTTGACTTTGTAGCAGCAGCAAAATTTAATGCATGGAATGCAAAAAAAGGATTAGGTAAGGAAGATGCTCAACAAAAATATATGGATTACGTAGATGGTTTATTAAAAAAATAATGGATAAACTTAACGCTCTTATACAAAAAGCAAAACATTCATCTTTTTATTTGTGGTTATTAAACACCATACTTTTAAGAACAGTACCGTTTAATAAACCACACAATATTAAGGTAACACAAATAGGTGATAATGAAATTACGCTATGTGCCAAAAACATAAAATCTAATCGTAATCACATTAAAGGAATACACGCTTGCTTACTTGCAACACTTTGTGAGTATGCATCTGGACTTAGTTTATTAATACATTTTTCGCCAAAAGAGTATCGTATTATTTTAAAAACAATTCACATGACTTACCATTATCAAGCTAAAACCGCGGTGTATGTGACTTTTAAAATAACGAAGCAACAAATAGAAGAAGAGATTTTAAACCCTTTAAAAACACAAGATGCCGTCTTTAAAGAATTTACGGTTGAAGTATACGACGAAGAAAAGAACCATATCTGTACAGGCCTAATTAATTGGCAAATCAAAGCTTGGAAGAATGTAAAAATGAAAGTTTAAATACATGAAGATCTCTGAAAACTCTCTTAAATGGCTAATGCGTTTATATCCACCTATGCTTTTTCAGCGTATTTGGGTAAAAAAAATTGATAAAGATTTCAGAGGTATTGATGTGAAAATTAATAGAAGTCTTTTTACAACAAACCTTGGTAGTGCTACATTTGGAGGGACTATATTTGCTGCAACCGATCCTTTTTATGCCTTACTAATTGGACAAATCATGCAACATAAAGGATTTAAAATAACCGTATGGTTAAAAAGTGCAGAAATACAATACCTCAAACCCGCAAGAAAAGATTTGCATTATTCAATCAAAATTGATGATGAAATGATTAAAGAAGTAGAACAAGCGATTAGTAAAGAAGGGAAATTTGTAAAGACGTATCCCATAGAACTTTTTGATTCAACTGGAGATTTATGTGTAACAGCTTTAAATGAAGTATATATTAGGAATCTAAATTTCTCTAAACCGTTATAATAAAAATATCTTTTTTTATTATAACTATGCGCGCATAACAAACTAAAATTCATATATTTAATCCCAAAAATAAATAATAAGCTCAAATCGTACATTCATCTATGCTTATTTATTGATAATAAAAATTAAACTAAATAAACAATGACAAATCTAAAAAAACTAGTAACAACGATTATTCTAGCCGCGCCATTAATGGTGAGTGCACAAGGATTTCAAGTAAACCTTCAAGGGCAAGTTCAACAAGGAATGGGAACAGCAGGTACTGCGCTTATTCAAGATGGAGCCTCTGTTTTCTTTAACCCAGGAGGAGTGTCTTTTCTTAAACAAAATAGTGTGGATGTGGGAATGACAGCTACCATTGCAAATAGTCAGTTTTTAGATAACAATTCAGGTACAGTAAATAAAACGACTTCTCCTGTTAGTACGCCTTTTACGGCTTATGGTGTATTTGGCCTAAAAGATAGTACAAAAAAAGGACATAATTTTAGATTCGGAATGGGCATTTACACTCCGTTTGGCAGCACTGTTGATTGGGAAAAAGGATGGACTGGACGTTACGCATTAACACATTTACAATTGAAAGCTATATTTTTTCAACCAACATTTAGTTGGAAAATATGCGAAAAACTGGGTATTGGCGGAGGATTTGTATACTCAACAGGTTCTGTGAATTTACAAAAAGATATTCCCGTAGTGGATGCTAATGGTAATGTAGGACATGCAGAATTAAGCGGAAAAGCAAGTGGCTTTGGTTACAATTTAGGGGTTTATTACAAGCCTTATAAATATTTATCTTTAGGCTTAACATATCGTTCTCAAGTAAATATGAAAGTGAATAGTGGCGATGCTACATTTACTGTACCGTCTTCTCTTTCAACTAATTTCCCGAATGGTAAATTTACAGCATCCTTACCTTTACCAAGCGTGTTAACGTTAGGTATTGGTTTTACACCTACTGAAAAATTATCATTTGCATTAGATGTTAATTATGTTGGCTGGAAAGCTTATGACACGTTATCTTTCGATTACGCTAATAATACGGCATCTTTAGTTGATACTAAATCAGCTCGTTTATATAAAAATACCTTTGCCGTTAGATTTGGTGGTCAATATAAAATTACACCGGCATTTGCGGTTCGTTTAGGTATTGCTTATGCTAATACACCTATTCAAAATGGTTATGTTACTCCTGAAACGCCTGATGCTAGCCGTTATATATACACAGCAGGTTTAGGATATACGATTAAAAATAAATTTACAATCAATGCATCTGTATTGTATGAGTCATTAAAAAGAACAGATACTAATATTGAAACTAACTTAAGCGGTACATATCAAACAAATGTAATTGCTCCAGGACTTTCTTTATCTTATAAATTTTAATTAAAAATTAAACATACACAATGAAAAATATATTAAATAAAACAATTATAGTAACTATGGCGGTAGGCGCATTAGTTAGCTGTAAACCAGATTTAAAAGCTCCTGCTTCTGATAAAGGAAGTATTGATGTTACTAAATATGTAGCAATTGGAAATTCAATTACATCAGGCTTTGCTGATGGAGCATTATACTATGAAGGACAACAAGTATCTTATGCTAATTTACTAGCTGAGCAATTTAAAACAGTTGGTGGTGGCGATTTTAATACTCCTTGGACACCAATGGGAACCCAGGGTATTGGTTCATCTTTAAATGCAAAATTAGTTTTAGGATATAAAACAGATTGCCAAGGTGTATATGGTTTATCACCAGTTCCTGCTGCCCCAGGCTATGGCGATATTTCAATTTTCTCAAATAATATTTCTGCGCAAGGTCCATTTAATAATATGGGAGTACCAGGGGCAAAAGTGACTACGGTTGTTTACCCAGGTTACGGAGATGGCACTAAGCCAGCAGGTACGTTCAATCCTTTCTTTACACGTATGCTTACTTCTGCAGAAATGGCTACTGCATCTATGCTTTCTAAAGCAGCTGAACAAAAACCTACTTTCTTTTCTGTATTTATTGGAAACAATGATGTTTTAGGAAATGCACTTGCCGGTGGTATGTCTTCTACTCCTATAACTCCATCAGGTGGAGGTGTAGGAACTGGATTTGATGCTAGTTACGATTTAATTATCAATACAATGATGGCTAATGGTGCTAAAGGAGTTGTTGGTAATATCCCTGACATTACTAACATACCACACTTTACGACTGTTCCTTATAATGGGTTAACTTTGAAAGCCGCTGATGCAACAAATTTAAATGCAGCTTATGGAGCTACAGGAGCTACTTTTAAAGAAGGAAGTGGAAATGCTTTCATGATACAAGACGCATCTGCTCCAGGTGGTGTTAGACAAATTCAATCAAATGAATATATTTTATTAGGCACACCACAAGATTCATTAAAATGTGCTGGTTGGGGAACAACGAAGCCGTTAGCCGATCAATATGTTTTAAATGTACGTGAGGTTTTAAATTTAAAAGAAGCTGCTGCTGCCTATAATGCTAAAATTAAAACAGTAGCTGAAGAAAAAGGGTTAGCTTTTGTAGATGTAAATGCTTTTATGGCTAATGCTAAAAAAGGAATTGTTTTCAATGGCATCACTAGCTCTGCAGCATTTGTTAGCGGTGGTGCTTTTTCATTAGATGGCATTCACTTAACGCCACGCGGTAATGCAATGCTTGCTAATGAATTTATTAAAGCAATCAATCATACTTATGGCTCTACTATAAATTTAGTAGATGTAACAAAATACAACGGTGTTGTATTTCCTAATCCTTAATAGATGATATGAATTTGAATGAAAAGCGAGGCTGATTAGTCTCGCTTTTTTTATAAATAAAAAATTCTAACACAATTAATTAAGTTATATAAATGAAATTATATCAACAATCAGTAACTTTGTCTAATCAAATAATCAAACCTATTTATCTCATAAAGTTAACGCACAAGTATTAAATGAAACAGCTATATTTTCTAATTCTATTTATTATTAGCACATGTTTTAACGCTCAAGAATTAACTCAAACTATCAGAGGTATAGTTATAGATAAACAAACGCAAAGTCCTTTACCTGGTGCAATTATAAGTATACTCAATACAAATCCTATTAATGCAACTACAAGTGATGAAAATGGAAAGTTTCGTTTAGAGCATATTCCTTTAGGAAGAAAACAATTAAAAATTTCGTTATTATCCTACAAAGAAAAATCGCAAACCGTTGTATTATCAAGTGGAAAAGAAACTGTATTAAATAT
>JANYGR010000189.1 GCA_025359355.1 Bacteroidota bacterium
AAGTCTTTTTTATATTGTTTAACGTTCCATTTTAAATGCCAAGTTTCAAAATAACTTTCGAGAACTTTTGATAAGGATTCAAGTCCAACTTCGGCTCTTCGTTTGTCAACGTTGTCTGGATCCACTAATGGCGATATATAATATTCAAGAGATTTTTTGTTTTGCCCAACTTGTGTTCCGTAAATTTGTTTTTTTCCTTGTCTTAATGCCACTCTATCTTCAAGTGTAGCCAACTCTGTTGACTTAGCTTCTTTATTTTTAACCGCTTCACGCAATAATGGCAAATATTTTTCTTGGGTATTTAGGTCAGCATGTTGTATTACTCTATATAATGCTGAACTACACTGATCTCCAACTTCACTTATTCCCAACCAACCATATTTGTCAAGTATATTTTTAACTTTCACTTGATTTACAGAGTCAGTTTTATTCATTATTAACCAAACTGAATCTACTTCTTTAGAAAATAATCCAAATTTTTGACTGAGCTCTTGAATTTGTATTCTATATTTTAGGTCGTCGTTGTCTATGATTAGCAACTGGTCAATTATGTCATTGCATTTTTTATCTTGACCATAAGTCGAAAAGAATAACAGAAAACCTATGAGCAAAAGAATATTTTTCATAAACTAATTTGTTTGATTGTTAGTTATCCTATTATTGTGCAATTAATTACTTATAGGACTGATTTTTTATATTATAAACTCTGGTTTGTTTCTTTTTCATCTAAGGAAAAAGATAGAAAAAGAAAAATTCACTTTTAAGTGAATCTTAATTAACCCTTAGTTTCTGCCCTATTTTAAGGTAATAGCGCTTATCGGTTCCATTCAATACACACAATTCTTTCATAGATAAACCGTAACGTTTCGCAACTTCGTACCAAGAATCGCCACGCTCAATAGTATGCAACGTTGCATTACTTGGATAAGCGCAAATACCGTAACGTGATTTTTTAATGACAATAGAATCATTCAATGTTTTGTTTTCGGTAAACGAAATAATAGAAGCTGGATTAATAGCTTGTCCTTTGAAACGAACTTCAAAGTGTAAATGCGGGCCACTGCTTCTACCTGTACTACCGCCTAATCCAATCAATTGTCCAGAAGTAACAATTTGTCCTGGCTTTACTTTAATTTTTGATAAATGTGCGTAAACAGTTTCCAATCCATTGTAATGCCTAATAATCACCACATTTCCAAAGGCACCCTTAGCTTGTGCAATCCTTACCATTCCATCAAATGCAGAAGTAATAGCATCTCCCCTATTCAAATGAATATCAATACCTTTATGCATTCTTCCATCTCTCCAACCAAATTTAGAAGTAACCACGCCCGTTTTGGGATGATTGTATAAACCTAATGAATCACTTTCGATATGGATGATTTGTGATTCAGGAAATTCATTATCTGGTGTAATTTGAAACACGGTGCTTTCATCAAAATCATCATAAAAATTAGTAGCAGGTAACGAACCATATTTAAAAATAGCGATGTTTGCTTCTTGTGATATTAAAATGGAATTATAATAACTAATTTCCTCTATCTGTTTTTCATCAATGAAATCAAGGTCAAGCAACGAATCAACAATCTTTACCAATTGTAATTTTGTGATGGTATTTTTTGGATTTGGGTTATTGACAAAAGGTTCATTTTGGCGACAGCTATCTTTCTTTGGCCCACCTTTGGCTAAAGAAAATGTTGGTATAAGCAACAGAACTAATAAACTATGGATAACAAACCTCAAATTGTTAATAAATACTAACGAATATAGTAAAATTATATGTAAACAATCAAACTATAAATAAAATCAATAAAATGAGCTTCTTTCATTGCCAATAAATAATCGACGAAATTGTTTGTTATCATAAAAATTATGTGCTAATTTGTTAAACACAATACAAATAAAATGATAGCAAGCGCAGAAATTAAAATTGAAAAAATAGCTCATAGCAGGGTAAGCGAGTACGATATTAACAATGTACCTTTTGGTAAATGTTTTTCGGATCACATGTTTATAGCAGAGTATGCTGATGGTAAGTGGGAAAATGCTACCATAATGCCTTATCAAGATGTTCCTATGAGTTATGCAATGTCTGCATTACACTACGGACAAGCTATTTTTGAAGGAATGAAAGCCTATAAAAATGAGGAAGGTGATGTTAATATATTTCGACCAATAGAGAATTTTAAACGTATTAATAAATCAGCTATTCGTATGGCTATGCCTGAAGTGCCTGAAGAAATTTTTATGGGTGGTTTAACTGAATTATTAAAATTAGATTCAGCTTGGATTCCTACTTCTGATACAGGTTCTTTATATATTCGTCCATTTTTAATTGCTACGGATGAGGCTATTGGTGTAAAGCCAAGCGAAACATACAAATTCATTATCATTACGTGTCCTGCAGGTAAATATTATGCAGAGCCTATTAAAGTATTAATTGAAACAAATTTCTTTAGAGCAGTTGAAGGTGGTGTAGGTTTTGTGAAGGCCGCAGGAAATTATGGAAGAAGCTTGTACCCTACTAAATTAGCTCAACAAAAAGGTTATCAACAAGTTATTTGGACTGATGGTAAAACGCATTCTTTCTTAGAGGAATCAGGTACCATGAACTTAATGTTCGTTATTGATAATACTGTTGTAACGCCGGCATTAAGCGATACAATCTTAGCAGGTATTACCCGTAACAGTGTTTTAGCTTTAGCCAAAGATTGGGGAATGACTGTAGAAGAACGAAAAATTTCTATCATTGAAATTTTAGAAGCTCATGCTAAAGGCACGCTTAAAGAGGCTTTTGGCGTTGGTACCGCTGCTACAATTGCGCAAATTATTGGTATAGGTTATGAAGGAAAAGATTATGCGTTACCTCCAGTTGAAGAACGTCAATTTTCTAATAAAGTAGATGAAACGCTGCGTAATATCAGAAAAGGTAAAGTACAAGATAAATTTAATTGGATGTATCCAGTAAAATAGAATAGCTTATTAAATGTCATATTGTTCAAAACATTATTTTTAATACAGCTTCAAAACTTTAAATTTGCTCTTCTTTTTTAATTAACAACAAATATGAAATATATTGCAGACATTACCGTAATGCCAATGAAAGCCTTATTAGATCCTCAAGGTAAGGCGGTTACTGGTTCAATGAAAAACTTAGGTTTATCAGAAATTGAAAATATTCGTATCGGTAAACACATTACTTTAGAAATTGAAGCTTCTAATAAAGACATTGCATCTTCTAAAATTGACGAAGCTTGCAAAAAATTATTATGCAATCAAATTATGGAGTTTTATGAGTACACAATTAATGAATTATAGAATTTGAGAGTTAGTGAATTGAAAAATCAATAATTTAACAAATCAATAATTCAAAAACCATATTTAAATCAACAATTAACTAAATCAATAATTCAAAAACTAAATTAAAACATGGGATATCTTTTCACCTCAGAATCAGTATCAGAAGGCCATCCGGATAAGGTTGCCGATCAAATTTCAGACGCATTAATCGATAACTTTTTGGCATTCGATCCACAAAGTAAAGTGGCTTGCGAAACATTAGTTACTACTGGTCAAGTAGTATTAGCTGGTGAAGTGAAATCTAAAGCATACTTAGACGTTCAAGAAATTGCTCGTGAAGTCATCCGTAAAATTGGATATACTAAATCTGAGTATATGTTTGAAGCTAACTCTTGTGGTATTTTATCTGCTATACACGAGCAATCTGCTGATATCAACCAAGGTGTTGATCGTAAGAAAAAAGAAGAGCAAGGTGCAGGTGATCAAGGGATGATGTTTGGTTATGCAACTAACGAAACAGCTAACTATATGCCATTAGCACTTGATTTAGCTCATGGAATCTTATTAGAATTAGCAGCATTACGTCGCGAAAATAAAGCCATAAAATATTTACGTCCAGATGCAAAATCTCAAGTAACATTAGAGTATGATGATAATAACGTACCAGTTCGTATTGATGCTATTGTAGTATCAACACAGCATGATGATTTTGATAAAGAAGATAAAATGTTAGCGAAAATTAAAAAAGACATCATCGACATTTTAATTCCTCGCGTTAAAAAGAACTATCCTAAATACGCTCATTTATTCAACAATAAAATCAATTACCATATTAACCCAACAGGTAAGTTTGTAATTGGTGGTCCGCATGGAGATACAGGCTTAACTGGTCGTAAAATTATTGTAGATACTTACGGTGGAAAAGGTGCTCACGGTGGTGGTGCTTTCTCTGGTAAAGATCCAAGTAAAGTTGACCGTTCTGCTGCTTATGCAACTCGTCACATTGCTAAAAACTTAGTTGCTGCTGGTGTTTGTACTGAAGTATTAGTACAAGTGTCTTATGCAATTGGTGTAGCTCAACCTATGGGTATTTTTATTGATACTTATGGTACAGCTAAAGTGAAAATGACAGATGGCGAAATCGCTAAAATCGTTCAAAAAGTATTTGATATGCGTCCATACTTTATTGAGCAACGTTTCAAATTACGTACTCCTATCTATAGCGAAACAGCTGCTTATGGACACATGGGACGTAAAAATGAAACTGTTACTAAAACATTCAAATCTCCTGATGGAAAAACAAAAACAATGAAAGTTGAATTGTTTACTTGGGAAAAATTAGATTACGTTGCTAAAGTAAAAGCAGCTTTCAAATTGAAATAATTTTTAATTTTATTAAAAAGCCTCATTTTACTAGTAAAATGAGGCTTTTTTGTTTTATAATGTTTACTAAATATACAGGCTTTAAAATCAAATTTCTTGTTGGAGTTATCTCCAACAAGGGCTTAAAATCTTATTGTCTATCAAACCGT
This sequence comes from Bacteroidota bacterium, assembly GCA_025359355.1. Classification (GTDB taxonomy): domain Bacteria; phylum Bacteroidota; class Bacteroidia; order B-17B0; family Aurantibacillaceae; genus UBA4416. The sequence goes on from JANYGR010000189.1 coordinate 4,833, forward strand.
TTGCTTTACTATTAAGAGTAATTTTTATTTCTTAATTAATTGGCCATCGTTGTATTCAGACTCATTAATAATTGACGGGAAATTATTTTTGTCAAATAGATATTCAATTCTATGACCATCTAATTTCCCATTTACATAATTTAATATTCTAAAAAACTGCCCATTAACAATTTCTGTTAGTGGTCCATTTAACTCACAATTTGAATAGTTTGTAATTCTGAATAATATACCAAACTTGTCATACATTAAACATACTTTATCTAAACAATTGTCTACATAGAAGCCAGCTTCCTTTAGTTTTCCATTGTAATGCAAAATTTTAAAAGCTCCATTTCTCTTGCCATTTTTATAGCATATTATAAATGCAATATTTTGTTTCTTTTCATTATAAAAAATACAATACTTGCCGTCAATCAAGCTATCTGGCAAACTGAAAATATAATTATGTCTTTTGTCTAAGGCACTAAGTTTTAAACTGTCAACATATTTGGAGCCAGCTTTTTTTTCTAAAATTAATAGGGTATCGCCACTAATTATTTTTGTTTGAACAACTTTGTTAGTTACATTAATTTGATAATAAACATTCTCATAACTTTGACTATTAGCTAAGTTCGATATAAAAACAAATATGAATATTAATTTTTTCATAAAATTACCGCTAACTAAAATAACACTAAAAATACCTATTTATACTGGCGTTTCAAGTCTCTATCAACATCCTTCGCTTTCATATCTTCACGCTTATCAAATAGTTTTTTACCCTTGGCTAAGGCTATTTCTAATTTGGC
>JANYGR010000402.1 GCA_025359355.1 Bacteroidota bacterium
TTTTATAAACCAGATGATTTAAAAAAATTATACGGTATAGCTCCAAAATTAGTTGAAGAATTACAAGCTTATATTTTAATTCCAAATGCTAATAAAGAATACACTCATAAATTTAAGAAAGACACAGTCTATCCAAAAACATATTCTAAACCAACTTACGAAAAGAAAGTATTTACTAAAGAAGTTATCGAAATTAACACCGCTGATAGTTTGTCTATTGTTTATCTAAAAGGCATAGGTCCTTCATTTACAAAGCGCATCATTAAATACAGAACATTGCTTGGAGGTTTTCATTCTATGAATCAATTAAAAGAAATTTATGGAATGACAGATAGTTTGTATTTGAATTTGACAACTCAAATTAAATTAGACAAAAATAATATTACTAAAATTCCTATTAACGTCATTGATGTAGCTACTCTGCGTAAACATCCCTATTTTCAATATGCTTCAGCGCAAACAGTTATTAACTTCCGTACTAAGCATGGTAAGTTAAACGAACAAGATGTAAGGAGTTTAGGCATCTTTAACGAAGAGAAATTGAAATTGATACTACCTTATTTGAGCTATTAATTTTTATTTAACTTTTTTTGTATCTTTTAAGTTAGTTGGTATTATAATCAAATATAAATTTGAAGTAAAACTATGATATATGGGAAAGCCACTACTTTCTTTATTCTTCTTATTGTCTTTTTCTGGCTTCGCTCAACAAATGAGCGTTTCTGGTAATGTGCAAGATACTACAGCGAAAGCACCACTACAAAACGCTATAGTGATGGCCATTAAGTTAATGGATTCAACGTTAGTAAATTTTACACGAACGGATGATAAGGGATACTTTAAATTAAAAGCTTTACCAGTTGATACTTATCAAGTATTAATTACTCACCCAAAATTTGCCGATCAAGGTTTTTTTATTTTTGGTGATACTAAAAATTTGAATTACGATTTTGGTAAAATCATCGTTCAGCCTAAAAGTTTAAATTTAGAAGAGGTTACTATTTTTGCATTCAAGGATCCTATTTATTATAAAGGAGATACATTAATCTATACCGCTGATTCCTTTAAAGTAAAGGCTAATGCAACTGTTGAGGATCTTTTGAAAAAATTACCAGGAATGAAAGTAGATGCGCAAGGAAATGTAACATCACAAGGTAAAAAAGTAGATAAAGTATTAGTTGATGGAGATGAATTTTTTGGAACAGACCCTACGGTTGCCACTAAAAATTTAGCAGCTAACTCCATCGAATCCGTTCAAGTGTATGATAAAAAAAGTGATGATGCCGCTAACTCTACTACAGGAGAAGAAACACAAAAAATATTAAATCTTAAATTAAAAGATTCTGCTAAGCAAGGCTATTTCGGAAAGGCCAGTGGCGCAAGTGATTTTCAGAAGTTTTATGAAGGCGAAGCCTTAGGTAATTATTTTAAAAAGAAGTTAAAAATATCAGTATCAGGATTAGCAACTAATACACCAAGATTGAGTTTTGGTTGGGGAGATATATACAAATATGGTTTAGATGGTGGTCCAGAGTTTGATGAAGATGGTAATGGTACATGGAACAATAATAATAATCCACAAGGCATACCTCAAACCTTAAAGTCGGGTTTTTATTTTTCGGATAAGTTATCATCCAAAACAAAAGTTACTGCCAATTACACCTATAATAGCAATATCTTGAATGCAAAAAGCACAACTAATTCTCAGTATTTTTTAACGGATACGAGTTATACTACCGCTAACTTAACTCAGTCTTTAGAAAAAAAAGAAGCTCATGCTATTAATTTTACGATAGAACAAAAACTAGATTCATTAACAGACTTGACTTTAAAAAGTAAAATAAAATTTTTGTCTGATAATTTAAATACCTCAAATGAAACTGATTTTGTGAGAAATGACAATGTAAAATCTCGTAACACAAATATTATAAATAACAATAATAATAAAGGGTATGATATTTCTAATAATCTTAAAATTACTCGAAAATTCATGAAGAAAGATAGGTTGTT
>JANYGR010000447.1 GCA_025359355.1 Bacteroidota bacterium
GTTTCAATTTGGCGTTCAATTTTTGACAAATCCGTTTTATTAGCAGTAGCTTTGCCTTTATTATAGGTTTCTATAGCCTTGTCAAATTGTAAATTGTGTTGATAAGCTTGCCCTTGGTAATAAAAAGCATCGGCATCAGGTTTTAGTTTTGGGATGGAGGTTTCAAACAAATCGATGATTGCTTTGATATTACCTTTTGTTTTGAGCAGGCATTTTCCTAATTGGTATTTAAACTCATTGTTCTCAGGATTTTTCTTAATCAGTTTTTGATACAAAGGAATAGCGGCTTTATAATTACCCATCGTAAGTAGGTCGGCAATTTTTTCTTCTGTCTGATCCTGCGCAAGGGCGGTGAACGCAAAGAATAGAGGAAGTATTACTAAGAGAGTTTTTTTCACGTTCAAATGTTTGTATAAACAAATATAAAGTAAGCAATTGATATTTCCTTGTGGCTTGATATATTAAATGGTGTAGGTTACGTCAATGTGAAGTGTCGTTCGCCTTAATTAAAAACACATTACCAGTGAATTATGTAACAATTAATAATAGGATGTAACGGCTTTGTATGTTTAAGTCTCACTTTTGTTTCGTGAAAATACATTCACTAATTTTAAAAACAAGATTTATGAAAACGATAAACAAATTTGTACTATGTTCAATGGCACTTACTCTGGTAACAGTTGTTGGTACTGCGCAAGAAGTAAACGATTCTACTAAAACAAAAGTAGCGAATGAACAAAATACATCTAATACTAAAAGCTCTGCGGTAAAAAAGGCAGAAAAGAAAGTGGAAGATAGAGCTGAAGATGTGCAAAAAGCACAGAATAAAGCGGATGAGAAAACAGAAAATTTAAGAAAATCTCAAAACAAAACAGATGATAAAGCAAATGATTTAAGAAAGGCTCAAATTAAAACGGATGATAAATCAGAAGAAGTACGTAAAGCAAAAGTCGTTGTGGAAGATAAAGAAGCTGAAAAAAGAAAAGCAACCAAAAAATTAGAGCAAAAAACAGAAGAACAAAAAAAGGCAGATGCTAAGAAAAAGCAAGAAGAACTTGATAAAAAAAATAAAGAAGCAGCAAGCAATAAACCAAATTAATAAATTGAAACAACTTGTTTCATACGCTAATAGCCTATTCTAACTCATAGAATAGGCTATTTTATTTTAAAAACAGGAAATTAAAATGCTATAAAAACCAGATAAGTGATATAAGAGGTACTACTTATTTCTAACCTTAGCTAACTTAATGATATGAAGTTTATCTAATAATAAAATTACAGGATAGGTTGGATCAAACTCAAACCACTTGTTTGCAAAATTTGGTTTTGAGCCAGCATGATGGTGATTGTTTTGAAATAATTCACCCATCATTAAGATATCCCAAAACAAGGTGTTTTTAGATTTATCACCTTCATTGTGGTTACGGTAACCATATTTATGTCCAGCCCAGTTAACAATAGCGCCATGGATAGGTCCCATTAAATAATGAATTGGCAAGAATAAAAACATCCACCAGTGTGTGGCGAATTGCCAATAAAACGCAGTATAAAGTACTCCAAAACCAATACGGGTATACCAGCTATCAGCTATTCTATCAATAGCAGGATATTCAGGAAAATCACGATCAAATTTTTCGTCAACCGTCACACGTTTGTTCAATACATCATTGTATATTTTTTTTGTGTGCATCATCATTGTAAACACTTCTTTAAAAAAGTGAGGTGTATGCGGATCTTTTTCCGTATCGCTATAAGCGTGGTGCATACGGTGCAAAATAGCGTACGCTCTAGGATTTAGGTAAGAAGAACCTTGAGTAACCCAGGCAAAAATGTAAAAGAATTTTTCCCAAAATTTACTCATGGTAAACATTTTATGAGCACCGTAGCGGTGTAAGAAAAAGGTTTGTCCAAATAAAGAAAAATACCAGTGTGCAATAAGAGCAAGAAGAATAATCATAGTAATAGAAGCTTAAATATTGGTTTGTAATGTTGTAATTTTTAAATTGTTTTTTTGCTTTATTTATAAACCATCAGACTAGCTTTTAGTTTAAAAAAAGCGCTACAAAGTTCCGAATTTTTTTGGTATAATCCAATACTGTTTGTCGTTAATTAACAATCAAACACACGTATTAATGGCACTCTCATCAAAATTGTCATTAAAATTTGGTAAATTAAAGCTAGTTAATTAGGGATTCACTCAAATGTAAATTTTATTAGTAAACTAACGTGCATGTTTGTAATATTGCGTTCGTTCTTGACTTTTGTTTTTAGTCAAGCAGAATAAATCTATTTTTCTTCTCACAATGATTTATGATATTGATCTGCGTCATATTTAACCAAGATCTTTCATGTGTAGATGT
>JANYGR010000465.1 GCA_025359355.1 Bacteroidota bacterium
AAAATGCGTTTGCCATCTAAATATGCGCTTTTAAAGGCATCTTTAATACCTAAATCCACTACTTTGCGTTGGTCAGTATTTATTTTATCAGCATTATTATAAATACCTGCTGTGTAGCGATACAAGCCACTTGGCAATTGTTCAGTATAAATTGGTTTAAGGCTAAATAACTGTGAACGCATTACTTGTTTAGAATACACGCCAATTTGCACAGTATATAAAAGGCCATTTAGTTTTTCTAATTCGCTAGTTACAACAACAGGCTCTGCACTATTAGAATTGGTATTGTTTGTTGTATTTGATACGATATTGTTTTTTGGAATATTGGCATTAGTAGCTAAACCCGCACTGATACTATTACTAGTGGCAAGTTCTACATTTTGTCCAGCTTCTTTAGCTTTACCAGAAGCTTCACTTAAATTAATACGAACGCCATTATAATAAGCTACAACAAAAGCATCGTTATATCCTAAGCTTTTTAGATCATTTTTTACAGCATTTGCATTTTCATATTGTTGAAAATTACCAGCCATATAACGGATATAGCCACTAGGTGTGGTTTGAGCAATTACAGGGCTTAAACCTTTAAATGTATTATTAGGTAGTGGAGATTTAAAGGCGCCAATTTGAACCTTAAACACAAGTCCATCTGGTATTTTTTCATCAATAGGAATTGGTTTTTCGTTGGTATAAGCATTTGTATTTTTTACCAATAATTCCTGAGCGTTTAATTTCACTGTTTTAGTGATGACATTATTGGCTGCATTAGTATTATTATTGCCTTGCTTATTATTGGTTGCTATTACATTATTATTTGTAGCATTAGCATTGTTATTGACTTGATTGTTCTTGTTTGATGCTTGATTGTTATTTGCAAGATTTGCGTTGTTATTGTTTTGTTTATTGTTATTTACTACTTGATTGTTATTGTTTGCATTGGAGTTATTGTTTACTACTTGATTGTTATTTGTAACATTAGCATTGTTATTACTTTGCTTATTATTGTTTGCCCCTTGATTATTGTTTGTATTCGATGCAATTGGCGTATTTCCACCGATCTGATTTAAATAATTAATAGCATCTTGCCCATTTTTACTAACTTCAATCAATAAATTTTTCTTAGTAATTAAATTCGTTTCTTGGTTAGCCTGAGCGATTAAAGTTTGATTTTTTTTGAAGGCAGTCTGTGCTTTTGTTTTTAAAGCTGTTTGAGTTGGATTAAGTGTTGTTGGTAAATTCAAAAAACGACTTTTATATTCTTTATCATTTGCTTCAGTCAGTAATACTAGTCCATCTATATGCTGCTGTGTATTAACATTTACACTAGCTTGTGTTTCATTAAATTTAGCAATTGATTCAGGACTGTCAACAGTTATGTTTGGTTGTTTAGGCGTATAGTTTGAAAAATATTTTTTGTAGATTGCTAATACATCTTGTTGTCTTTGAAGCGCTAGCGCCTCTTTTTCTTCTGCGTTTCCGTATCCGCCTAATTTTGCAGCATTACTTGGGTAATTGTTAGCCTCATTTCTTAAATCAATTCCTTGTTTAATAAATAAATCTGCTTCGTTTAAAGGTGTATCTATTGAATTTAATTCGGCAATATTTTTTCCTTTAGCCATCAAAGCAAGCTCTTCGAGGCTTTGTTTATTAGCGTTAAAAGTTGCCGTATTTAATTGTTGTTGCTTATTGGCTGCCTCTAGTTTTTTAGAAATGGCTTGTGTTTCTAGTGTTTTAGCATCGTTTAAGTCTTTCTCTTTTTCATCACCTGTTTTTGTTGCGGCAGCCTTACGTAAAGCAAACGCATCATCATTTAATTTGTCCGCATCAGTTATAAGTGTGCTAATAGATTGCTGACTAAGTGAGCCACCTGATGAGTTTTGTGACGCATCTTTCACCACATTATCAATAGTAGAACTTAAATTTTTATCTTCACTTAGTGCTTGATTAATTTTTTCCAGTGCTTTATTCTTTAATGAAATAGCATCGTTATTTGTATATGCATTAAATTGAGATAAATTATTTTCGGTAGTATTATTTAAATTTGCTTTTAATTTTTTAGCCTCATCGCCAATGCCTTTATTAGTAATATTAGCAGAGTTATCATTAACCTGAGTATTATTATTCGTTACGACTGAATTTGATGAAGTAGCATTATCTGTTTTAGAATTGTTTAAGTTATTATCAACTTGATTGTTATCATTTGTTTGATTCGTTACGACTGAATTTGTTGCAGTGGCATTATCAGTTTTATTATTTTGCAACACCATTGTTGTGTTGGTATTAGAAGCCCCCTCATTTCCATTGTTAGAATTAGTAATCTCAGTTTGATTGGTGGTTGTTTGAGTTGTCGCTGCATTTACTGTATTTGTGTTTACAGAAGTTGATGGCGTATTACTACTAACTAGGGCGCTATTAGTGTTAAAGGCATCATTCGCTTCGTTTAATAATTTGATGGCTTCAATTTCTTTTTTGTTTGCTTCTAATAATAGCGTTGCTTTTTCTGTAGGATTTAATGTTAAAGCTTTGTGCTCAACAATATCCAGTGCTTCTTTTTTTAGTTCATCAGACTTTGATTTTAAATCTTGAGCAGTTTTATTCGTTGCGTTTTTAAAATTAGGATTAGCCGTCAATTTATCTCCTTGTAATTTTAATTCGTTTTGATTGGCTTTACTTAAGGCTAAGAAAGCATCTACTTGTGTTTGTGATGTTTTTGATAATTCTTTGTTTACTGATGATATTGCCTCCGAAGGATTAGAAGCTTTGTTTAGTGTTTTTAATTTATAGCTTGGATTAACTTTAGTTAAAATATCTAAAGCCTTTTGTTGTTTAAATATTGCCTCATTTTCTTTTTCTTCCGCATTGCTATATCCACCAAGTTTTGCAGAACCATTTGGATACGCATCTGCCTCTTGCCTTATTTTTTGAGCTTGATTAAAATTAATAGCAGCTTCGTCAATTAGCATGTTTGCTTGAGAAATCTCATTACTCTCTTTAGTTCCTGTTAATTTTTTTAGCGCTTCTAAATTTGAAACATTATTTTTAAATTTTTCCTGATTCTCTTTTTGATTGAGTTCAGTTACTTGCATTTTTTTAGTGAGTGCTAGCTTTTCATCTTCAGTAGCTTGTTTCAAAAGAGATTCTTTTTCTGAACCCGTTTTCGTAGTTGATTCCTGTCGCTCTTTAAAAGCTTTATTACTCAATGCATCCGCTTCATTTGACAATGCATCAGCGCTTGTTGTGATTTTTAAATCAGATTCTGTTTTATTAATTAACGAGGTTAAATCGGATTCGTTTTTTACGGCTTCATTATATTTTTGACTAGCACTTTCTTTAAGAGTTATAGATGAATTTTCTTTATACTTATTGTAATTAAAAAAATCATTGGCAGTTTTTAAGTTTTCATTTAAACTGTTTTTTAATTTTTCTAACTCATTAATATAAGCGCTATTATCGCCGGTTTCATTTTTTACATCAGTGTTTAAGGCAGATACATTTGTTATAGTATTGTTAGGTTCGTTATTAGTATTGGTAGTAGAGTTGACAGCAATATTTTCATTTACAGAAGTAGTATTCGTAATATTGCTTGTTATAGTGCTATTCTCTAATTGGTTTATTTTAGTGTTATTCAGAGCCAATAAATTATCATTCTCCGATTTTTGTTTTTCTAATTTTTGAATTTTATCATTTAATTTTTGTTTTTCTGCAGCAGTATTTGATGAAGATATTTTAGTTTTATCTGTGTTAATTAAATCGACAATGTCTTTAGTGTAGTTTGTAATGGTCTCATTTTGTTTTATGATATCTTCTTTAGTTGTTGGATTAGTTGTTAGTTCGTTTTTATACTTAGTATCAATAATTTCAGAAGTTATATCATTCGTATTATTACCAGTATTATTAGCTATTTGCTTAGAGTCTAATTCTTTTATTTTAGAGTTATTTGATGCAATGAGTTTTGCGTTATCTGATTTTTGTTTTTCTAATTTTTTAATTTCATCATTTAATTTTTTCTTTTCGGTAGCATCATTAGATTTAGCAATTTCATTTTTATCAACTGAAATTAAATCATTTACGTCTTTCGTGTAATTCGTAATAACCTCGTTTTGTTTGATGATATCTTCCTTATTAGTTGGACTAGTAGTTATTTCATTTTTGTATTTAGAAGTAACGCCATCATAATTTAAACTGGTAATTGTATTTGTGGGTAAAGTATTTATATTAACGGCGCCCTCTGTATTATCAATATTATCAGTATTTGTAACGATGCCATCTGTTTTTTCATTTAACATTTTGGCGGCAATTTCAAGTTCTTTATTTACTCCTTCAACTTCATTTTTCAGGTTCTCATTTTTTTGATTATTAATTGCAAGATCTTTGTTTTTTGATTCTATTTCATTGGTTAATTCCTTGATTTGCGATTTGATGTTTTCTTTTATAGAATTATCGGTTTCGTTAGATAAATCTTTTTCTAGTTCTTTTGCTTCATTATTAATTGTATTAATTTCAGAAACTATATCATTACTTTTCTTCTCCGATTTTTTTAATTCGTTTTGTTTAAGCTCTGATTCGGCTTTTAATGAAGTGTACAACTCATCCGATTGATTTTTTTGTTTAGATAAATCATCTAATTGTTTTTGAATTTGTTCAAGTTTTGTAAGTGCTTCCTTATTATTTTTGTTTTTTGTAACGGCCTCAATTTCTTTAATGTATTGATTAGTCAAATCGGCTTCTTGCTGTTGTAAATTGGCATCTACTTCTAATTTCTTAGCCATATTAGTAGCAGTATTTGCAACATCTGATGCTATTTTTGCATCTTCTTTTAAATCAGTTGCTTTTTTTAATGCTTCATTTTTTTGAGAAACATCACTAATCGTATTAGCATTTGCAAGCATATCATCTGCTTCTTTTTGTTTGGCAATTGCCTCAGCTGTTTTTTGTGTAGCTAATCCAAAAGCATCTTCCGCTTCTTTCTTTAATTTAACGGCTTCGTCACTTGCTTCTTTGGCATCTGTTTTTGCCATTTCAAGTAATTGCTCATTTGTAATATTTTTATTGGTATTCGTTTTCGAGCCATTATCATTACCTGCATTGTTAATGGTAGGATTACCTGTGTTAACGGCATTTAAGCTTGCGTTGTCATTCCTAGCGTTTTGATTGTTGGTTGTATTTTTTAAACTATTATTATAAGGTTCATTTTCGTTTACTTCTAGCTTCGCTTTTTTCTCAATCAAATCTATCATCATTGCATAATTCTCATCAGCAATTTGACCGTCAAAATAATTGATGATTTTTAATATTTTTTTATCGTAAGAAATAACTTGTTTATATGGTTTCAGGGAATATGCAATAGGAATTGTTACTCCTTCCGATTGAGTTGTTAATCCTGGTGTTTCCACCGTGAATATAAACTTACCTCCATTTGGTAAATCCATATTATAATCTCCATTATCTTGCGCTTGATACACACCAACGATTTCTCCGTTAGCAATGTTTTTTACTGTTATTTTTGATTTTAAGCTCTGCGTTACTTCTTCTTTTACTACCGTCCCTTTTAATACTGCGAAATTCATTGGTCTACGCTCTGTATTGATTTTAAGCACATCTATCTTGCCGTATTGGCTATACCTTCCTGTACTAAAATAGGCTGTTTTTTCTAATGAATCTGTTACAAAAAGAATATCATCATCTGGCGAATTTATAGGGAAGTCTAAGTTAATAGGCTTACCCCACGTTTGGGTCTCTTCATTATAGGTAGTTTTAAAAATATCATAACCACCCATGCTGTTATGTCCTTTGGAACTAAAATAAAGTGTTTTTCCATTAGGATGTAAAAAAGGATAATCCTCGTCATATTCAGTATTTATAGACCCTGGCATTGGTATAGGTTTGCTCCAGCTGCCATTTGGAAGCCTATTCGCATAAAAAATATCTCTACCTTTATCGCTACTTTCGCCATAACTTGAATAATAAATACGTTCTCCATTCCGAGGTAAGTAAATCACTGATTTTTCTTTTTTCTTTTTGTCGCTTGATGATCTAAATTCATCTGGTTTCACTAACAATTTTCCACCGATATCATGTAAATCGTAACTTCTAAAATAATCAGCTTCGTTCAATTGTTTTTTACTGATAACGACTAAGTCGGACAGATTAGCTAATAATCGTTTTCCATTTTTACATGCTTCAATTTCTTTATCTACTTGTAATTTTTTGATAGAAGATGAGCTGCCTATTTGTTTGTATTCATTATATAATTTGAGCGCTTCGTCAAATTGGTAATTCATGTGGTATGTTTTTGCTAAATAAAATTTAGCATCTTTCGGAGCATCTTTCGGATTATTGGTTGCTATTTTTAAATATGAGAAAGGTTTCTTCTTGTCTGGTTCCGTATAAAGCATACAAACGCCAAGACGGTAATTAAATTCAGGATCTTTAGGGTAATTGGAAACTAATTGAGCGTATAATTTATAAGCTAAATTATAGTCTTCATCATCAAAGTATTTCTCTGCTTGTTTTTTTAAATCGTCTTCGTTTTTAACTTGAGCATAACCAACTGAGCAATAGGTTATTGTCAAAAAAAAGATGAAGCCGCACATTCGCATGCCACTTATACGGAAGATATGTCTAATAGGGTTCAGATTCAAACTCAAATTTATCTAAAATATTTAGTATTATGATGCTAATTAACAAGAATTTACATAAAATTTCGGCGAACATTCTTCAAATTTTGAAGCTTTTTTAGTTTCCACACGTCATATAACACAAAAGCCCCGCAATAATGCGAGGCTTTTATAATTATTTTTATAGTATATTATTTACTTAAAATAACTTTTTTAGTTATAATTTGGTTGTTAGAATTCAATTTCACGAAATAAGAACCGTTAGATAAATTTGATAAATCAACTGTGTTATTCCCTTTTAATAAATTACTAAATAATACTTTTTCACCAATAACATTAAATATTTCAATAGTAGAGTTAGCTTCTAAATTATTAATATTTAACGTTCCATTAGTAGGATTTGGATATAAGGAAACTAAATCATTTAATGAATTGTTTTTTATAGCAGAAGCCCCCGAAACTTTAGAAATCATTATATCATCGAAACGCACATTGATTTGACTAGATACAGTATTAGTGATAATACCACCACCTATTAATGCAAAATAACGTGTTCCTGTAGTTGTAGCAACAAAATTAATTGAATCTTTTGTCCATGCAGCAGCTTGAGCGTTAGCAACGATTGGTTTATTTGCCATTAGCACAGTTGTCATTCCAGCAGCATCTTGAGTTAAGCCAGTTGCAACTCCATATTGACCATTAATTGTTAAAGTGCCAGATGTATTTGATTTTACCCAAAAAGAAATTTTATACGTTTCTCCAGAAGTAACATCAGTACAAGGTAATACATTATAAGCAACATAAGTGTTAGTTGGGGTACCAGCAGGTATTGTTAAAAATAA
>JANYGR010000474.1 GCA_025359355.1 Bacteroidota bacterium
CTGTGTTTAAACACAGCGCAATCAAACGCACTAAATACAAGGGATTGAAACGAAACTTGGAATTTTTGAAATAACAGTCATCTATTTCTTCTCATCCTTCCACCTGTAATAGCAATCCATTACACGGTAATACAAATCATACCCATCGTGATTGATGATATAATCATTACTTAAGTAATAACAGTATTTCCTAAATTTATCGAAATCAATTTTATCATCACCTGTTAACTTACGTAACACTTCTGCATTAAATTTTTTGGCAACTTCTTCTTGTATAAAAATATCTTCAAATATTTTCGCAAGCTTGCGTTGTTCTCTACCTTTCTGGCTAAACTGCATATATAGTGCAGAAATAGGGCTTTCCATCGCATTAATTACAGAGGTTTTAGAGCCTTGTATCACACGTTTCATATAATCTTTTTCGTAGGGCTTTAATTTAAAATCACTAACAATCACTTGATTTAATTTATAAGCCGTTTCAATCATCACTACTTTACTTTCTTTATAACCGCCTCTGTATAGCTTATTAGCAGGCAGTTTCAAGCGCACATAACCTATAAACGAAAAAATGATAGAATCTTTATCAGAAGCTTGAATGGCAAAGTGTCCGTTACCATCGCTCATTTGCCCTAAACCTGTTTGGCTATTAATCACGTACACAAAAGGCATGGGCGTAATACTATCAGGCTCTGTTATAATACCTTTGATAGTCATCTGGCTAAAGGCTTGAAATCCGCACCAAAAGCATATAATAGCGATTATAAAAAAATGTTTTTTCAAAAAAAATAGTTTCAAAATTTCAACACAAAATCAATGAGTTTTTTTTGAGAACACTGAGTTTTTATTTTAAATAAAAAGCTCTCCTTAAACTCTTTGCCCTCAATTACTCTGTGTTAAAACGAGTTGTATGTTTCAAATATAAAGACTTATTCACAGTTAGTTGATAATTTAACCATTTTTATAGCAATTTATGCTGTAAATTAGACCTCTCATTATTATGGATAATTTCATTGTATCGGCTCGTAAGTATCGCCCCCAACACTTTAACACAGTTGTTGGTCAGAAGCATATTACTGATACTTTAAAACAAGCCATTAAAAATAATAAGATTGCGCAAGCCTATTTGTTTTGCGGACCTCGTGGAGTAGGTAAAACAACCTGTGCACGTATTTTTGCTAAAACCATTAACTGTACCAATTTATCTTCTGATGGTGAAGCCTGTGATGCTTGCGAATCGTGTTTATCATTCAATTCAGGAGCATCTTTAAATGTGTATGAATTAGATGCTGCATCTAATAACTCAGTAGAAGATATTCGTAATTTAGTGGATCAAGTTCGTTTTGCGCCACAATTAGGCGATTACAAAGTATATGTAATTGATGAGGTGCACATGTTGTCAAATGCAGCCTTCAATGCGTTTTTAAAAACTCTTGAAGAACCGCCTAAGCACGCTAAATTTATTTTAGCAACTACCGAGAAACATAAAATCATTCCAACCATTTTATCGCGTTGTCAGGTATTTAGTTTCAATCGCATTAAAGCAGAAGATATTACCGAACAATTAGTACACATTGCTAATAGCGAAGGCATTACCTTTGAAACTGAAGCGCTCAGCGTGATTGCACAAAAAGCAGACGGTGGTTTACGTGATGCCTGTTCTATTTTTGATCAGATGGTAACCTTTACAGGAAATCATTTAACGTATAAATCAGTTGTAGAAAATTTACATGTACTCGATTACGATTATTATTTCAAGTTGACGGATGCCGCTATTAATGGGCGTTTACCAGAAGTAATGGTAACCTTTGATGATATTTTGAAAAAAGGATTTGATGGTCATAATTTCATAATTGGCTTTGGCGAACACTTACGTAATTTATTAGTGAGTAAAGATCAATTTACGGTTCAGCTATTAGAAGTAAGTGAGCAACTTAAAAAACGTTTTGCCGAACAAGCACAATTATGCCCCACACCATTTTTATTAAAATCGCTAGCCGTTATTAATAAATGCGACATTCATTACAAAGCCGCTAAAAACCAGCGATTGCAGGTCGAGATGGCCTTAATGCAAATTAGTTATTTAAATGCCGCACCGCAAGATGCGGAAAAAAAAAAGATGAGTTAGGAACAACCTTCCAAATCTCTTCAGAGCAACAAACCTCCGCTCAAGCAATTCCTGTTACCAAATTTTCGGCTATCCCAGTTATTCAAACCAGCGACAAACCTGTAGTTGGGTTTAACGACTTAAAAATAAAATCACAATTTTTATTACAAAATAACCCTCAAACAGTTCAACCAATTGTTGAGCACACAAATACAGAAACAGAAGTTAATACTACATCAACCACTGAAGATGTTCCATTAACAAGTGAAAGAGCGCAACATGCTGTTAGAAGTTTTGCCGAAGAAAAAAGTAAAACAGGAAACAAACAATTGTATGCTACGCTAACGTCCAGTAAAATCAGCTTAACAGATACAACCATTACGATTGAAATTAATAATGAAGTTCAAAAAGAATTACTAAGTAATATCAAACAAGATTTGTTAGATGCGCTAAGAAGCCTGCTGAGTAACAGACAAACCTTATTAAATATTGTAGTTTCGGAAATTGCAGGCGAAGTAAAAGCTTACAAACCTGATGATAAATTTAAAATGATGGCAGAAAAAAATCCTGCCTTATTAGAACTCAAACGTCGTTTTGATTTGAATGTGGAGTATTAAGATTATAAAAAATATTATTAAACATTTTATAAAATAATTTTTTTAGAAGTAACTCGAATATACATTATCAGATTTAATAAAAACTAATAAAATGACATTAACAGTTCAATCAATTTCTTTATTATCTGCACTTGGTTTAGGAAGTGTCATTGGCATTTTAATTAAACATATTTTGGATAGAAATGGTGAATTAAAAATTAAACGAAAAACGATAAATGAAGAAAAATATCGAACAATTTTAATTTATATGAGTATTATAATAAATCCAGAAAACAAAGACCACTTTGTTCTTAATGATAATATATTATATAATTTGAAAAATAACAATGAAATAAAAGAATATGCGTTATCAAAACTCAATGAATATTATTATCAATCTCTTTTATATGCATCTGATGATGTAATGAAAGCATTCAAAGTATTCCTAGCCAATCCTAATAGAGAAAAGTATATTTTAATAGCCAGAAAAATGAGAATGGATTTATGGAACAACAAAACTAAATTGACAATTACTGAAATTTAACTTTATATAATTTTATAATAAAAATCAATTAGTCTTTTAAATCAATGCACTGGATTTACAGCCCACATATTTCTACCGTTCATGGTTTTTCAACAAGGCACGGAGGCGTATCTCCAAAACCTTTTGATAGTCTTAATTTAGGAGGTACTGATGATTTGCCCGAAAACATTGCCGAAAACAGAAAACGAGCATTAACAGAACTACATATTAAGTTTGATCAGGTTTCTTATTTAAATCAAATTCATAGCAATATCGTTTGTCAAGCCTCTGTTGGTAAGCAAACAGGGGATGCTCTTGTTACAAATCAGAAGAACATCTGCTTAGCTGTTGGTGCAGCCGATTGCTACCCACTTTTATTTCATGATGCTAAAAATAATGTGATAGGCGCAGCACATTGTGGCTGGAAAGGCACCTTAGCGCGCATTGTTACCAACACCATCAATGAAATGGTACTG
>JANYGR010000510.1 GCA_025359355.1 Bacteroidota bacterium
AGCAAATTGCTTTTTAAATAAAATGATGCAGCTGAAAAATAAAATGGAAAAAATACCAAAGTCTATGAACCTTTTTAACATTAGATAAATGTAAAGCTTTTAAAATTATTTTTATATTGATGTTATAAAAAAATGAATAAAATATATAATGAAATTGAGTGTTTTCGTTCATGAAAAAACTGTAATTTCGTTCATCTTTAAAAAACTATAACTATGCCTAAAGGAATTTATAAAGTACCCGTTGCGGTAAATGAACCAATTAAAAATTATGCTTCAAAAAGCCCTGAAAGATTAGAATTACAAGCTATGTTAAAAGAATTGCGTAGCAAGGAAATAGACATACCTATGTATATAGGAGATAAAGAAGTGAAAAGTGAAACTAAAGTGAGGTTAGCGCCTCCGCACGATCATAAACATACGTTAGGCCATTTTTATAAAAGTGATAAAATACATGTGGAGCAAGCGATTGCTGCTGCTTTGGCTGCCAAAGATAAGTGGGCTAGTTTAAGTTGGGAACATCGTGCGAGTATTTTTTTGAAAGCTGCTGAATTAATAGCAGGACCTTACAGAGCCAAGTTAAATGCTGCTACTATGTTAGGTCAAAGTAAAAGCGCCTATCAGGCTGAAATTGACAGTGCTTGTGAGATTATCGATTTTTTAAGATTTAATGTTCAGTATATGACTGAGATCTATGCTGATCAACCAGTTTCTGGACCTGGTGTTTGGAATCGTTTGGAATGGCGACCTTTAGAAGGGTTTGTGTATGCCTTAACTCCGTTTAATTTTACAGCCATTGCTGGTAATCTGCCTACAAGTTGTGCCATGATGGGAAATGTAGTTGTTTGGAAGCCAAGTAACACACAAGTTTATAGCGCTAATGTATTAATGGAAATATTTAAAAAAGCAGGTGTTCCAGATGGTGTAATTAATTTAATTTACCCTAGTGGTCCTGATGCAGCTGATGTTGTCTTTAATCACAAAGACTTTGCAGGTATTCATTTTACTGGTAGTACAGAAGTATTCCAAAACATTTGGCAAACGATAGGTAATAATATTCATAAGTATAAATCTTATCCTCGTATTGTAGGTGAAACTGGTGGTAAAGATTTTATCATGGCTCACAAATCGGCTGATGTTAAGGTTTTATCTACTGCCTTATCTCGTGGTGCATTTGAATATCAAGGACAAAAATGTTCGGCATGTTCACGTGCATACATACCGTCTAATATTTGGGGAGAAGTAAAAGAATTGGTATTGGCTGATTTAAAGTCAATGAAAATGGGACCTACAGAAGATTTTACAAACTTTATTAATGCGGTGATTGATGAAAAAAGTTTTGATAAATTGACTAAATACATAGATGCAGCTAAGAAAGATCCGAATGTGGAAATTATTTCAGGTGGAAATTATGATAAGAGTAAAGGCTATTTTATTGAGCCAACGATTATTGTTGCAAAAGATGCAAAATATGTAACTATGTGCGAAGAGTTATTCGGACCAGTATTAACATTGTTTGTTTATGATGCAGATAAGTTTGAAGAGACTTTAGCTTTAGTAGATTCAACTTCTATATACGCATTAACAGGTGCTATTATAGCACAAGATCGTTATGCCATTGAAGTTGCAACAAAAGCGTTAAGTAACTCAGCTGGCAATTTTTATATTAATGATAAATGTACAGGAGCTGTTGTTGGTCAGCAACCATTTGGTGGTGCCCGAGGCAGTGGTACAAACGATAAAGCTGGTGCAAAAATAAATTTATTACGTTGGGTTTCTCCTCGTACCATTAAAGAAGTATTTACGCCTCCAACAGATTATAAATACCCATTTTTACAAGCAGATTAATATACGTTTGCATTCACAAAAAAAGGTTCGTTATTATTAATAACGAACCTTTTTTATTTAATTTGAAAATTATTTATTATCATGAAAAGCAATGGAATGAGTATGATATTTCAAAACATGAATAGAATAAGGTAAATTAGTTAACTTTAACTTGATAATAGATTTTAAGAAAAACTCATTTATGGAAAGTATCAAAGAAAAGTTAAGCCATTTTTTAGAGAAAGATTTAATAGAAGATATATTGAAATGTGGCGAAGTGAAGATTTTTAAAGAAGGCGAAGTCATCATGGACTATGGTAAAAAAATAAAATTTATGCCATTGATTCTTTCCGGGACTTTAAGGGTTATGAGAAGGGATGAGGAAGATAGAGAAATATTATTATACTATTTAGGGTCGAACGAAAGTTGCGCCATGGCTTATGCTTGCTGTATGGAAGCTAAAAAGAGCGAAGTAAAAGCAATAGCAGAAGATAACGTTGAGTTGATTACCATACCTCATGAAAAGTTAGATGAATGGTTAGTGAAATATCCAAGTTGGAAAAGTTATGTGTTCAATAGCTTTACACAGCGCTTCAATGAACTTTTAAAATCCCTAGAAACTATTGCCTTTCATAAACTTGATGAGCGCTTGGTGAAGTACTTAAAAAAGAAAGCGAAAGTGTTTGGTAAATCAGCTATTCAGCTTTCTCATAACCAAATAGCTGAAGAGCTGGGAACCAGTCGTGTTGTTATTTCACGATTACTAAAGCAATTGGAAAATGATAAAAAATTAGTTTTATATAGAAACGAAATAAAACTTCTCAATGCTTTTTAAAGTTATTGAGAAGTTTTTTATTGAATATTAAAATTCATTCACACCATTTACGGTTGTATACTTCATGGTATACTTAACACCTGGATTCATGTATTTATAGGCACTGTGCGTCATAAGCGCCGCTTCGTGAAACCCGCATAAGATTAATTTCAATTTATTTTTATACGTATTGATATCGCCAATTGCATAAACACCCTCTATGTTAGTGGAGTAATCGTCTGTATTAACTTCAATAGCGTTTTTATCAATATTCAAATTCCAATTCTCTAATGGCCCTAATTTTGGGCTTAATCCGAATAAAGGAATTAAATGATCTGTTTCAATCGTTATATTTTTGCCCGTTTTCGGGTTTGTCATCGATACTTTTTCTAATTTATCTGAACCAGTAACAGACGTTAAATTAGTGTTTAATAATAAGTTGATTTTTCCTTCTTCGGCTAATTTCATCACTTTATTAACGCTATCGGGCGCACCTCTAAAGGACTCTGAACGATGCACTAACGTTAATTCAGAACATACATCGCTTAAGAAAATAGTCCAATCCAATGCGCTATCTCCACCACCTGCAATTACCATACGTTGTCCACGGTATTTCTCAGGATCTAAAATCATG
>JANYGR010000539.1 GCA_025359355.1 Bacteroidota bacterium
TATACTTGGCTCGTTGGACAATGGCGCTATCCGCTTAACGCTTATAGTTGGGAAATTCCAGAAGGCGGTGGCCCATTAGGAGAAGCTCCCATCGAAACGGCTAAGCGTGAGTTAAAAGAAGAAACGGGAATTGTAGCTAAACACTTTCAAGAAATTATGCAATTACATTTAAGCAATTCCGCAACCGACGAACATGCTTTTATCTTTTTAGCAACCGATTTATCATTTGAAGAAGCCGAGCCTGAAGAATCGGAAGATTTACAAGTCAAAAAAATCCATATAAATGATGCATATCAAATGGTTTTGGACGGTAAAATTACAGATGCCATAAGTGTCGCAGCTATTTTTAAAGTGAAGCATTTATATTATAATGTTTCTTGAAAGCTGATTAGCTAATTTAAACTAAACGTTCCTAACACCGCGAAATGATCTGAAAGATCTAAATTGATTGAACTCCACTTTTTTCTAAAAATCTTTACAGCCATTTTTCCTTGAAGATTGGCTCGATCTTTTTTATCAAAAAAGATATAGTCAATTAATTGAGGCTTGTCCTTACTCTTAAATATGATATCATTTTTAAGCCGATCGTATGAATAATGATGTTCGCCTTCAAACACACATTGTTCTACTTTCAAGATATCAATCATTTGATTAAAGACTAATGTATCAGCATTAATCGTATTCATATCGCCAACTACAAATTGAGGCACGTCACTTTGCGCAAACGGTTCCAGTAATTCTTTTTTAATTTGCAAGTATTGTGATTTTCGTATTTCCCTTACATCTTTATTCTTTAAATCAGATTGAAGATGTGTCGCAACGAGTTGGAAACAAAAATCATCTTTCTTTCCCTTCAACAATAACGCGCCTTTACAAGCCATTTTATCACAACCCTTACTATTAGAAAAATAAATTTGTTTGACAATCGTGATTGGCACTTTACTTAAAACCCAAACACCAGAGTTAGTTTTATAAAAAACATTTTTAGCGGGGTTACCAGATTCGAAGGGGAAATAATTTTTTAATCCTTCTCTGATAATTTTTCTCGCATTTCTATCAAAGGCTTCTTCAAAAACAATGACATCAATGTTTTCGTTTTTTAATGTTTCAACAATTTCTTTCGCCCTTTCTTCTTGCCCTGTATGCAAGGCAATATGGGGCAACATGTAAATATTCCAAGATAATATTTTTAACTCTACGTTTTCTTTTGATTGATTGTCGCATTGAGAAAATGCGGAAAAGTAAGGGGACATAAAAAGACTCAACACCATAAAACGTAATTGAATCTTTTTGAATTTATGCATGTTAGTTATTCCTTTTCATGGCACAAATATCAAGTTACAATCTTGTTTTAATATTACCTGAATCTTACTAAAACACTAATAAGTTATTTACCCAGCCCACCCATCTCTATCTAAGCTACGGTATTGTATGGCTTCTGCAATATGATTCGTTTGTATATTTTGTGAGTTTTCCAAATCAGCAATTGTGCGACTCACTTTTAGTATTCTATCGTAAGCCCTTGCTGATAAGCCTAAACGCTCCATCGCTGTTTTCAATAACGCATTACTGGCATCATCTAAATTACAATAAGTTCGTAAATCTTTGGTGCGCATTTGTGCATTACAATAAACGCCATCATTCGTTTTAAAACGTTCTGTTTGTATCTGCCTTGCTCTAATTACTCGTTCTCTAATGTCTTTACTTGTTTCGGCGTGTTGTATTTTATTTAATTCACTGAAAGGAACTGGCGTTACTTCTACATGTAAGTCAATGCGATCTAATAATGGTCCTGAAATTTTATTCAAATATTTTTGTACAACGCCTGGAGCGCATACGCAATCTTTTTCTGGATGATTGTAATACCCACAAGGACAAGGATTCATACTTGCCATCAACATAAAACTTGCGGGATACTCCACACTAAATCTTGCGCGTGATATGGTTACGACTCTGTCTTCAAGCGGTTGACGCATTACTTCGAGGACCGTTCGTTTAAATTCTGGCAACTCATCTAAAAACAAAACGCCATTATG
>JANYGR010000558.1 GCA_025359355.1 Bacteroidota bacterium
AACGAACGTTTTTGGATTTATGAAATTCATTTGATTGATAGAGGCTTGGAAATAGGCGGTTTCTACGAGCAATTAGTGTCTTAGTGATTTTTTATGGAACACTGATAACAAAGATTGTTAAGATTTTCATAAATAAAAGAATCATAATTAATCATCTTAATCTGCGTCATCTGCGTTCAATTTTTTGAAATAGTTTTATTGCTGACACTATTTAAACTTAAATAGAACCGTTCATATAGTCTACACTTGCTATTGTAAACTTTGTTTAGTATTTTTAATTTGTAGAAAAAAGTGGGGTTTGTTTAAAAACCACTTCATCTTCGAATATTACACTAATTTATTTTAAACACTATTGAATGAAGTTTAACATCTACCCTATTTTATATACTGCATCAGTCTTATTATTTGTAGCATGCAAGCCTTCTTTAGAAGCGCCTCAACCTCAAAAAGGAAATATTGATGTATCAAATTACGTAGCTGTTGGAAGTGCTGTTACTGCTGGTTATGCAGATGGCGCTTTATATTATGAAGGTCAACAGTTTTCGTTTGCTAATATCTTAGCGGGTCAATTTGATCAAATTGGAGGAATAGATTTTAATACGCCTTACGTTCCTCAAAACTCAAATGGTATTTCCCCCATACCAAATAACACAATAACCATCGATGCTAAATTTGTATTAGGTATGAGTACGGATTGTAAAACTGTGACATCGCTTGGGCCTATTAAATTATCGCCTACCGAAACATACGGCTTTTTTTCTACCAATGTTTATAGTACATCCAGTCCTTTTAACAATATAGGCGTTCCTAATGCAAAAGCAACTGATGTTATTAATAAGGGTTATGGAAATCCCTTTTATCAACGTATGGCTTCTCATCCAACCAATGCTTCTATACTAACGGATGCTATGGCCCAAAACCCAACCTTCTTTTCATTGTTAATAGGAAGTGATGATGTCATGGCTTATGCTATGGCTGGTGGCTCAGCAGAATCAATTACTTCGACATCAGCATTTAATATAGCGATAGACTCGATTGTTAATGCATTAACTAAAAATGGCGCTAAAGGGATTATTGGTAATATTCCAGATTTGATTGATTTACCTTTTTTTACAACGATTCCTTATAATGGACTTACGTTAACACAGTCATTAGCAGATCAATTAAATCCCTTATACGCTCCGCTAGGCATGAGTTTTATTGCTGGAGATAATCCTTTTATAGTAGCAGATGCAGATTCTACATTAGGATTTAGAAAAATTCAATCGGATGAGTTTTTAGTATTAACTACACCACTGGATTCTATCAAGTGTTATAATTGGGGATCATTAACACCTATACCAGAACGTTTTTGTTTAAAAAAATCAGAAATTGATGCGATACAAACAGCTATTACTAATTATAATATTAAGCTTCGTTTAGTAGCTCAGACTAAGGGCTTAGCATTTGTAGATGTAAATGCGTTTTATAAAAAAATTAAATCAGGCATAGTATATAACGGCGTTGCCATTAATGCAGAATTTGTTAAGGGAGGTATGTTCTCGTTAGATGGTATACAGCTTAACCCATTAGGTAATGCCATGTTAGCCAATGAATTTATAAAAGCCATTAATCAAACATATTCATCAACCATACAACAGGTAGACGTTACTAAATACAGAGGTGTAGTATTCCCTTAATTATTAAATCATAACTCAAAAACCACAATAATCTAAAATAATAACTCATGAAAAAAATCTACTTATCACTTTTTGCAGCAGCTACAATTAGCCATGTTGCATCTGCACAAACCTGTGTGCGCTATGCTTCGGATGTATACACAACATACTCCGTTACGAGTAATATTACGTATGGCTCAAACAAAACATTAACAGGTACAACTCAAGCCTTAACACTTGATTTTTACGAGCCAACAGCTGATACGTCAGTGATGCGCCCATTAATTATTTGGGCACATGGAGGCAGTTTTATTGGAGGATCTAAAACAGATGGCGATGTATCTACCTTATCGCAACGTTTTGCAAAAAAAGGATTTGCATGCGCTTCTATTAATTACCGCTTAGGTTTTTCTCCGTTTGACTCAACGGGTGTAATTCCTGCTTTATTAAAAGCTGTTCAGGATATGAAAGCTGCAATCCGTTTTTTTTATAAAGATAAATTGACCTCAAATACTTATAAAATTGACACGAATAATATTTTTATTGGTGGAAGTTCGGCAGGAGCAATTACCGCTTTACATGTAGCTTATTTAAACAAAACGTGTGAAATAAATCCATACATCAATCAAGCAACCTTAGTGGCTTCTGGAGGAATAGATGGAGCAAGTGGAAACCAATGTTATTCATCTAGAGTAAAAGGGGTTATTAATTTATGCGGAGCCTTAGGTAAATATGGTTGGTTAGAGGCTGGCGACGTCCCTTTATGTTCTATGCACGGAACAGCCGATGCTACAGTAATTTATGGTCAGGGAAAAGCAAACCCAGGTATTCCAATTATGTATTTAGATGGTAGTAGAATGATATACGCAGGAACTCAAGTGTCAGGTGTAAGCCATAAATTCTATACTTGGACTGGCGCAGGGCATGTTCCTTATTCGTCCAATACAGCTTATATGGACACAACTGTAAATTTTGTAAGAGATTATTTAATTGGTCGTTTAGGCTGTACAAATACACCGCTTCAAGTCCCTAATACACCTGCAGGAACAGTAGTAGCATACCCCTTTACTAATTGTACTACTAATGTGCCAATGGCTTGTAATGCGGTTGGAATCAATGAACTAAGCGCTAATAATTTATTACAAAGTATGTATCCTAATCCATCAAGTGACAAAGTAACCTTAGTATTTGTTAATTCAAATACCGAGCATACACTTACATTAATGGACGTAACGGGCAAGGTAGTAAAAACTGATAAAACCATGGCTTCTGAATTTACCTTTGATAAAAGTAACATTCAATCAGGAATTTATTTCTTGAAGATAACTGAATCAAACGGACAATCATCCGTACATAAAATTATCTTTAACTAAGCTTTTATTAATTTCTTTAAATACAAATAACCTTAGACGAAAGTCTAAGGTTATTTTTTGTGATGATTAACCAAATTATAAATTTAATAATGCTTAAATTTGCCACCGATTATGGCAGATACACCAGAAGAACAGTCTTTACAAATGTCGTTTATGCAACACCTCGATGCCTTACGTTGGCATTTAGTGCGCAGTGCGATAGCTATTGCGGTCGTGGCAATAGCGTTGTTTTTCTTCAATAATTTTTTATTTGATACGGTTATTTTCGGCCCCTTAAAACAAGATTTTATTTCTTACCGTGCCTTATGTTCTTTAGGATATCATATTGGTGCGGGCGATGTGATGTGCATGACTGTTAAAACGCCACATCTACAGACGCTTTCTGCTTCCGAACAATTCTTTACACACATGTGGATTGCTTTATTAGGAGGTATTATACTGGCGTTTCCTTATGTGTTATACGAAATTTGGAAATTCATTAAACCTGCTTTAAAAGAAAAAGAATCGACACCTGCTAAATGGTTTGTGATTGTGGCTTCTACGTTGTTTTTAATTGGGATTTTATTTGGTTATTTTTTATTATTCCCGATGTCTTATAATTTCTTGATCAATTATCAATTATCAGATAGTGGTATTGTGCAAACAAATAATACCTTGGATGATTACATCTCTTTAATCTCAACAATGACGCTGGTTTCCGGTGTTGTATTCGAATTGCCAATCTTAGTTTATTTTTTAACGCGCTTAACCCTACTTACTCCTGATTTTATGCGTAAGTACCGTAAGTATGCAGTAGTAGTGATTTTAGTAGCCGCTGCTATTATTACGCCATCACCAGATGTAACGTCGCAAATGGTAGTTGCAGTACCCATGTATTTATTATACGAAATAAGTATTTTTGTAAGTGCTTATGTTATCAAAAAACATAAGCTTTAGTTTTTTAATTCAACACGGAGTTAGAGAGAAAAAAAGAGTATACAGAGGAAAAATTAAAGCATAATTTTCAAACAATAACCTTAACTCTGTGAACTCAAAAAACTCATGATCTCTGTGTTTAAAAAACACTTAAATCAATTTGTAATTTCTATACTCGCCCATTTTCCAACCAGTATGTTTTTGAACGAATAATTTTATTTTATTTTTGAATGAAATCTTTACGCGAGATTTATCAAATGTGAAATTCCAGTTAAGAGCATTTACTCTGTTTTGAAACACCTGAGGATGCTCGCCATTAAAGGTTTCCAGGCTATCTACAATTAGGTAATCAAATTCTTCAGCAGGTACTACATTTTTTTTCATCCATTCATCATCATGCCACATTTTATGAAAATGTTCTTGTTTTGCCTGTTGTATTTTAGGAGGCTTTACCCAGCCATAATGATATATATAAGCATCAATTTGTTTGACGTGTAACTTTGAGTTATCTGTTTTTCTGAAGCCTTGTGCGTCTTTATAAGAGCGGATTGACTTATCATTTTTTATGATACGAATTTCTTTACCGTACCATTGTACCGAATTTCCAACGTAATTGTAGTTCCCGTAAAAATGCAAGTAATTAAATAATAAACCATCAACGTGTTTATCATCTTTATATTTAACCATCGTTTCTTTAATCGTTGCTAAATAACGCTCATGAACACACTCATCACTTTGTATGTAAAAACACCACGTAGTATCTTTACTAATAGCATCAAAAGCTTTATTGGTTTCAAGCGCCAACACTTGGCCTCCTTCACGCAAGGAATCATCCCAAACCGTTTCAATGATTTTAATTTTAGGCGAATTAATTTGTTTGATAAGTTGTAAGGTTTCATCTTCGCTATTGCCAACTGCTACTACGAATTCATCACATATCGATAAAATAGAAGTTATAGCTTCAACTACAGGATAGTCGAATTTAAGTGCATTACGAATAATAGTGAAGCCTGTTACTTTCATTTTTCGTGATTCTTGACTCTGCTTGAATTGACAAGTTTGCTTATGTCACATCAAACGAAGTAAAAATATTATATTAATTTAAAACTCAGGGTTTCTACCTACAAAATTTTGTGGTGTAATTTGTAACAATTCTTTTTTTACGCCATCACTCACATTTAAGCCATTGATAAAGGCTTGCATCGATTCTTTGGTAATGTGTGTATTGGTTCTTGTCAAATCTTTTAACGCTTCATAAGGTTTTGGATAACCTTCTCTACGAAGAATAGTTTGAACAGCTTCTGCTACAACAGCCCAATTATTTTCTAAGTCTCTATTAAAAATTTCTTCATTTAAAATTAATTTATCTAAGCCTTTCAAAATACTTTTATACGAAATTAAAGTATGCGCAACTGGCACGCCTAAGTTTCTTAAAACAGTACTGTCTGTTAAATCCCTTTGTAAACGAGATAAAGGAAGCTTTGCTGATAAATGTTCTAAAATTGCGTTGGCTAAACCTAAGTTACCTTCAGCGTTTTCAAAATCAATAGGATTTACTTTATGCGGCATGGCCGATGAACCAATTTCACCTGCTTTTAATTTTTGTTTAAAATAATCCATGCTTACATAAGTCCAAATATCACGACACAAATCCAATAAAATGGTATTGATACGCTTTAATGCATCGCAGTATGAAGCAATGTTATCGTAGTGTTCAATCTGTGTAGTGAATTGGCTGCGTTGTAATCCTAATGTATTATTGACGAAATCATTTCCAAAAGCAATCCAATCATTTAATGGATAAGCAACCACGTGCGCGTTGAAATTACCAGTGGCGCCGCCAAACTTGGCAGAGAAAGGAATGTTTTCTAATTGCTTTATTTGTGATTGTAAACGCTCTACAAACACATAAATTTCTTTTCCTAAACGTGTGGGTGAAGCTGGCTGCCCATGTGTACGAGCCAATAACGACACGTTTTTCCAATCTTTAGCAAGTGCAATTAGTTTATTGGTTACCTCGTGTAAATTTGGCAATACCACATCGTTAGATGCGTGCTTTAATGATAAAGGAATGGAGGTATTATTAATATCTTGAGACGTTAATCCAAAATGAACAAACTCTAAGTAAGGCTCTAATCCTTGTGCTTTCAGCTTTTCTTTTACAAAATACTCAACGGCTTTCACATCGTGGTTCGTTGTTTTCTCTGTTTCCTTAATGATTTCCGCATCAGCAAATGAAAAATTTTGATAGATGGCTTTTAAATTTTCTATCTGTATCGCAAACAATTTTGGTAATTGTGGTAAGCCCTGTTGTGATAATAAGATGAAATAATCAATTTCAACTTGCACACGGTATTTAATTAACCCAAATTCCGAAAAATAAGGCGCTAATTCGTTGGTAACTTTACGGTAACGCCCATCAATAGGGGAAATAGCAGTTAGTGAGTTTAATTCCATAATTTAAAAATAAAGGATAAATATAGGAAATTAAACGGAATCGGTTTGCTTAGATTTTGCAGCGATAATTTAGTATCTTATACCGTCATCCTTAAGATATACTTCCAAAGTATTTGCATCTAAGATAACATAAGGATATCCACTTTCTCCTTGAATTTTCCAAACCAATTTATAATTTTTTGGTTGAAAGCTCGATCCCGAGTTTAAATCATAAATTCCTAAGCGATAAGAAATGCATGTTTTGCTAAAATCAATGGCGTGTATTGAAGTTGTTATTGCTGATTCATAGCTTATGGTTGGGGTTAAATTAAAATTAATAGAACCGAAATCTAAATAGTTTAAACTAACAATAGAGCCTCCATTACGTCTGTTAAAATTTACTTGACTTGTAAAAACTTTTAAGGTTTTGTAAAACACATTGCATCTAACAACCCAACCATATTGATCGGAAGTTATTTTGTAAACTTGTAATTCGGGACGATTGTTCAGAGTATCTATTAATGCCGAATCGCCCAATGTAATGGGATCAACAAGATGGCTTCTGTCTGAAAGTTCTGTATAAGTGGTACAAATTTTAGCATCTTTTTTACAAGATAGTTGTAATACAACAATAGTTAAAATGAGAATAATGTTTTTCATAACTTAGATTTAATTGTTTTAAATATATTTAATCAACCAATACAATTTTCTTAAACAAACTTTTTTCTTCACCAGTTAATTTAATCACATAGATTCCTTTCGAATACCCTGATAAATCAATAGTTTCGGCATTAGAAGGTAAGTTGTGTTTTTGTATCAAGCTACCGTTTATTGAAAAAACTTCTACTGTTTTATATTGATTTACACTTTGAGTAATATGAAAAATCGCTGTGCTTGGGTTTGGATAAATGGCTAATGTATTATCAAATGTTAGGTTGTTATTAGAGGTTGTGATTAAACCGTCGTATTTTATTTGCGCTTGATTAGCGCCTGCTATCAGGCTTTGTAAACTATCGCCACCAAGTATGGCGTAAGCAATTTTAATTGTTTGATTTGGCAAAATAGTATAAGGTCCGGAGCCCATCACATTAATGTTATCACTACCTGTGCCACTAAAACCTGCGGCTAAGCGAGGCGTGGAAAGTGTTTTATATTTTTCTTTAGTATCAAATCCATTGGTTAAATCAAAACCGCCAGCTCCACCGGCAATATTATCAATGGCATAAAAATTTGGAGGTGCAGTATTTGTTAATAATTTAATACCTGCATATTTCCCGCTTGCACCTGTATAGTAGCAATAGCCCATTTTGGTAGCAGCATTGTAAGCACTTCGGTTTTGTCCAAATGTACCGCCATCTATATCCCAATCAGCAAATACACCACCATAAAAATTAGTGATTGTATTGGTTGTACTTGTATTTTTAATGAGGTATTCCCATATTACAAATTGTTCGTTAGGTGCTGTTGCCCATGCATAGGTGTTTTGCAACACTTCCACATTAATGGGTGATATAGAAGTATTATCATTAAAAGTTGCCTTTGTATCAAAATCAGAAGTAAAGGCAGGAACTTGATTTACAATTTTAATAACAGATGAAAAATCAGTATCAGCGGTTGTGCCATTGGTTCCACGTACACAATCAGAAACTGTATTAGTGTCAGTACCCATCATAAATCCTGCTTCATATAATAAATCAGTTGCTTTGTATTTAAAGCCTAGGCCTTGTACTTGCGCATCTTGATTGTAACCTATTTTGCCACGACTAGTAGCAGTAGTGTTTACGTCGTTTACAACTATATTAATATAATCTACATTTAAAAAGATAGTAAAATATTGTTTAGCTTGATAAGCGCCATCTTGCATCAACACTTCAAAAGACAAGCTTTGATTGGTGGGAATAGCACCCGTTAATTTAAAACGAAAGGGATCTAAGGTATTGGTAGTAGTAGCTAATGTGTTTATCACTCCTAAAGAGGTCGTGTTGTCAACAATAGTTGCTAAGCCCGAAAGAGGCGTTACGCTTACGGTTATCGCAGTTGTAGGGTCTAAATAATTAGTAAAAAGTCCTGTAATAAATAACGTGTCGCCTGTAATAAAAACATTATCATTATGGTCTATCGTTTTAATGTCAGTAAACACAACACTTGGCGAAGCAGGGTCGGTAAGTGCTCTATATAAATTAATACGGCCAGTACCTAACTTATTATTGTAAGAAGGATTTAATGAATAAATATTATCAGCAGTTACCTTTAATCGTTCTCCTATTTGCAAGCCATTATAAGAGGGAAATTGTTTTTTGACAATTCCTGCAGAACCTGCAACTACAGGCGATGCCATCGACGTTCCTGTCAATTGTGTATATGAGTTACCAGTCCAGGTAGAATTAACGGCATCTCCTGGAGCACACACATCTACAAAATAACCATAATTAGAAGAACTGTGTTTAGTATCACCCGCTGTAGTATTTGCAACGGCTAACACATACGTGTAAGCTGCTGGAAAAAAATCGCCATCAGCGCCATTGTTACCTGCTGCACAAACTACCAAACAATTTTTATTAATGGTTGCATAGGTTACAATGTCTTGTCCGAACTGGCTAGCGCCACCACCGCCCCAAGAGCAGTTAATGGAGGTACATCCATGGTCTGCTGCATATTTAATGCCTTCATAAGCAGCAATTAAATTTCCACTTGCATCACCAATTTTTACAGGTAAAAATTTACAGTTAAATCCTAAACCTGCCCCACCATTAGCATTATCAGTGCTTGCAGCGGCAATGCCACATACATGTACGCCGTGTGCATTTGCTTGGTAGGTGGGGTCGTTATCATTCATTCCTAAATCCCAACCCATGTAATTATCAATGTAACCATCGCCATCATTATCAATCCCATCAACCACATCATTATAATTACGTTTGATATTATTAAATAAATCAGAATGAGTGGGGTCAGTTCCCGTATCCGTAATACCAATAACGATGCTCGAATCTCCTTTATTAACTGTCCATGCATTAAAAGCATTTACGGTTTGTAAATGATATTGATTGGATGCAGTTGCTAAAGGATCGTTTGGATTATAGGTGGTTTTCGGAATAAAGTGAGGTTCGGCATATACCAAAATTCCTGATGCTAATAGTTTTGAAATTGCCTTTTCAATAAAATAATTGGAAGTATAATTTAGTTCATAGATTAAGGATAAATCAGCATATTTTTGTCCAATACTATTTGTTTCTTTTTCAGGAGATTTATTTAAAGGAAATTTTTTGTGTAAATTAATTGCACCAATAGCAGAAGCTAAAGAATTAAACGCTGCGTGTTCTATCTTGCTATTCGAGCAAATCGACGCATAAGCTGGTTTTACTTTAAGGATAATGGCATTGGCCATATAATCATTAGCAGTAATTGTTGTT
>JANYGR010000039.1 GCA_025359355.1 Bacteroidota bacterium
GCTTCGGCAGCCTGCTTATAAAGGGATTGTTCATCGTACCGTTGGCGAATTAACAAATACAGATATTATAATGAATCGTTCTTTTTGGTTAGGTGTATGGCCGGGATTAAATACGATACATTATGAATACATTGTTGAAAAAATTAAAATGTTTATAAAAAAATGAAATATTTAATAACAGGGGGGTGTGGTTTTTTGGGATCAAATCTTGCGGCAGAGGTCATGAAAAGAGGCGAAGAGCTATTTATCTTTGATAACCTTTTTCGTACGGGAAGTGAACAAAATCTAATTTGGCTAAATAAACAAGGGAAATTTAAACATTATCACTCTGATATTAGGTCTTATAACGATATTGAGTTTGCTATAAATAATTGTAAACCAGATATAATTTTTCATCTAGCTGGTCAAGTTGCAATGACCACATCTTTATCAAATCCAAGGCTTGATTTTGAAATCAATGTTTTGGGAGGTCATAATCTTCTGGAATGTGTGAGAAAATATTCTCCCAACGCAATTGTTACATATTCCTCTACAAATAAAGTTTATGGAGATTTTGATTGGATTAACTTTAAAGAAACAGAAACTCGTTTCATTGCAGAAGGATATGAAAATGGATTTGATGAAACTACACCATTAAATTTCCAATCACCTTATGGATGCTCCAAAGGAGCAACTGATCAGTACATGCTTGATTATTCTAAAATGTTTGGTTTAAAAACTGTTGTTTTTAGACATTCTTCTATTTTCGGGGGCAGGCAATTTTCGACTTCAGATCAAGGTTGGATCGGATGGTTTGTTAAACAAGCATTAGATATTAAGAATGGTAAGTTATTAAGATCGTTTACAATTTCAGGTACTGGTAAACAAGTTAGAGATGTGTTATTCGCCTCAGATTTGATTACATGTTACTTTAATGCAATAGAAAATATTGACAAAACAAAAGGGCAGGCATTTAATATTGGTGGAGGAGTATCAAACAGTTTATCCCTATTGGAATTATTTAAGAATTTGGAAGAAATACTTAAAATAGAAATGACTTTTAAAAAGTTACCAGAAAGGGAAAGTGATCAAAAGGTTTTTATCGCCAATATCGATAAGGCTAAACACTTATTTGGATTTGATGTAAAAGTTAATTCAATTCAAGGACTACATAATATGATTGAATGGGTGGGTAAAAATTAATTTTATGAAAGAAGATAGATTGACTATAACCATGCCTGTTTTTGAAAGAAAAAATTTCTTTCTTGACGCTTTAGAATCAGCTATAAACCAAACAGTAAAATGCAAAATTCTTGTAATTGACAATTGTTCATCTCATGATTTTTTTGAAAAAATTTGTATAGAAAAAAATGTTTCATATGTCCGAAATGAAAGCAATATTGGATTATTCCCTAATTGGAACAAGTGTATGGCTTCCGCATCCACTGAGTATGCTATGATTTTACAAGATGATAATATACTTGAACCCCATTTCGTTGAGGATTTTCAAAAAGTATTAGATAAATATGAGGATATTGATTTATACTATACAGACTTTTATAAAATGGATTTGAATACTCGAGTAAAATCTAATCATAACCACATATACCCTTTTGGATATTTTCCAAATGGTATGAATGTTATCGAATATGCTATTGAATATGATCTTGGATTATTATATTCTATAATAGTTAAAAGAAATAAATTTTCGCAATATTATTATGATTTCCATGGTAGCAATGATTGGCTTTGGATATACTCCAACATAAAAAACTTTGTAGTTTATGGCAATAGAAACCGAGTAATTAATTATGGTACACATAATTTACAGGATTCATCAAATAACAATACACATGTTCAGTGTATGCTTACATTAGGGTATATATATGATAAAGTTTTAAGTGAAACAAAAGGTTTATCGAAGGATAGTGTGGTAAAAGCTAAATACAAAGCGAATGCTGCCATGTTGAAATTTTTTTGTATCGTATCTAAGGAAAAGCTTTCAACTATACTTTCACAATCCAATATCTACAGCAATTATCTTTATGATTTTTTGACGACTCATAGGTTTTACAAAATTTATTCTTAT
>JANYGR010000079.1 GCA_025359355.1 Bacteroidota bacterium
TAGTTTCCCCTGTAATTTTTTGTTGCATTTTTTGAGCCATCAATTGATTTCTAACATCATCTCTTAACTCATCTTTAAATACAGAAATTCGTTTTCCGTAAAACGCTTCAAATTTTTCTTCGCTGCCAAGCATTCCTACATAGTATTGAATACGACGACTTAACTCTCCATCAACTTCCCCATCGGAAACGGTGATACTATCTCTATCTGCTTGCGCTAATAATAATTTTTGAAATAATAAATCTTCAAATACTTTACATTTTGAATAGCTTGCCTTCTCCTTTTCTTTTTGTTGCAATAATGTAGTTTCAACCTCAGATAATAATAAAGGATTTTTTCCAATAATAGCAATTACTTTATCCAAAATTTGAGGTTGAGCAAAGCCTACTGATGATAATAATACGAAGGCTATTAATAGTTTAAAGTTCATTTTACTAAATTAATTATAAATTTCTAATTCTTTGTTTGTTTTGGCTTTATCAAAAAAATCTTTTTTAATTGTTGATATTAATTGTTGTTTTCGCTGGTTAATCAACATATTTTTTATGTTATTTTTTTCAAAGTTTATTGGCGATAGCGTGTTTTTAGATTTAATATCAATAATTTTCAGAAAGTAATAACTGGTTTCATCTGTAAACTCGAATACTTTTCCATTTTGCAAACTATAATCAGGAACTTCTTTCAATTGGGGAATTTCTTTTTTTAAATCATCAAACATCAACCAAGTATTATCATTCATGTAATAATTATTGGCAAACTGTACGCACATAATTTTTAATTGCTCTGCATCTTTAGGGTTTATTGAGTAACACAGTTTTTTCAATTTTTCAATATTCGGAATGTTATTGGGCGTTTTCACATATAATACTTTCACAATATTATTTTTTAATAAAAAACTTTGAGAATTAGCATTATAGTATGTCTCAATTTGATCGTTAGTAACAATTGTATCTAATTTATCGTTAATTAGTTTTGTTTGGAATTTATAGGTAATTAATTCTTTCTTGTATGCTTCTAATTCCTTATCAATATTGAGTTCATCGTCTGTCAAATAATTTAACGCTTGCTGATAAAACACTTCATCATCTGCCCATTTAGATATATATGATTGTGTATAAGCTACGCTGTCTTTTGTAGGTAAATTTTTTAATAAATTTTCCACATCGGACGAGTATAGCAATGTATTATTAACCTTTGCCACGATCTTTCCTTCACTTGATGTGGTATTGGTAGGTTTACTACAAGCTGCAAACAGCACAATACAAAGTATCACTCCTACCCTATCAATTATATTACTGGTTATTCGCATTGATAAAAAAAGAAAAGGCTGTAGCATTTATTGTTACAGCCTTTTCTAATTTAATTTTTATTTTATTTAATTGTATTTAATACGTCTTCATTTACTTTTACTACATATTTATTTTTTAAATATGCTAACCATTCTTTTTCTAAATAGTTTTGGTAATCTGCCGTAATCATTCCTTTAGCTTCAGCAATGGTTTTGGGTGTTTTAGGCAATACCTTATTTACTACTAATACTGTTATTTTATTGTCCTTGACATCTTTAATATCCGTAGCACAAACTCCTTGTTTCCAATTAGCATCAACATCTTTATTTTCTCCTTTAAGGTAGGTGATGCTTTCAGCAGCTAAATTCAACTGAGATGTTTTATTAACCGCATCTACAATTTCTTTTTCCGTTTTGTTTTTCTTAAGCATGGCTCTTACTTCTTTTGCAATTTTTTCATCAGCACATTTGTAGGTCGTCACTTCAGCGCGTTCTTCCCATAAATAGTTGTTCTTATTTTTTTCGTAATACGCTTTTAACCCAGCAGTGTCTTTCACCGCCTTGCTCCATACTTTTTGATCCGTTAAATCAAATAATAAAATACCATCGCGGTATTCTTTCAATAAATTTTTAAAGTCAGGGTATTTAGATTCTAAATTAGCATCTTCGAAATTAATAACGCTTTCATCTACAAATTCTTTATATGATTGTTGTAAGAACATATTATTATCCATTTTAGCACGAGCTGTTTGGTGAGTTTCAATGTACTTTGCAAAATCATTTTGAGTAAATTTCTTAGCACCTAAATTAAATAACTCTTTGTTACCTAATTTACCTGCTTTTTTAGCTTCCCATTTTCCTTGGTAAGCAGTAGAATCAATCACTTTCAAAAATTCATTTTTAGCAACTGTATTCTCTTTAAATGCATTGTCTTTTTTTACTTTTGCAATTAAAGAAGTACGTCCGGCTTGAGTACGAGTGTCTTTACCGATACGTTGTTTCAAATCACCTTTCATTTCATCAAATGAAGCTAAGCCTTTTCTATCAATACGTTTTACGATATGCCATCCGTAGTTAGTTGTAAACGGTTCGCTATAATCGCCATTTGCTTTTAATCCAAACGCAGCTTTTTCAAATTCAATTGGCATACGGCTACTTCCAAACCATTGTAATTGCCCACCTTTTTCTGCACTTGGTTTATCATCAGAAAACTGACGAGCTAAATCTTCGAATTTATCGCCTGCTTTTAGCTTCGTGTAAATTTCATCTATCTTCGTTTTTAAATTTGCTTTGTCTTTTTCACCCGCATCTTTAGGAAATTTAACCATAATATGTGCTGTTAAAATTTCTCCTTGACTTGGACGTTTATCAGCAACTTTAATAATATGGTAACCAAAACGTGTACGAACTGGCATACTGATGTCGCCTACATTAGTTTTAAATGCAGCATTTTCGAAAGGATATACCATTTGTAATGAAGTGAAATATCCTAAATCACCGCCATTTTCTTGAGCAGATGGATCTTCAGAAGTTTTCTTTGCAGCAGCCGCAAATTTATCAGCTCCTGAATTGATTGTAGAAGTAATATTTTTAACTGATTCTAATTTCGCTTTAAAAATAGCGCTATCATTTTTAGTAGATGATTTAGATAATCCTAATGAACTTTTCTTTAATAAATTTTCGTACTCCGCTAATTTAGCTGCTGTTGGATTTTTACCCATCAATGCATCTCTAATAATCATTAGGCGTGTATAAGCCTCAATCGTATCTTTTGGCAAAGCATCTTCAGGAATACGTAATAAAATATGAGCTGCTTTTATTTCTGTTTTCATTCGTTCATAAGCTTCATTTAATAAAGCATCATTTACGTTTTTGTCAGTTAAATAAGGAGCTGCCAATTGTTTGCGATATCCATTTAATTCCGTTTTGAAAGCCGAGTTTGTATCTAATCCGTTTGCTTCGGCTTCAAATACTTTCATTTTAAATGTTGAAAATAAATCAACATATTCTTTCACTGATTTTTGTTCTTTACTAACTTCTTTACCGCTATTTTTTTTGTAAACATTTTCGAATTCGCTTTTGTAAACTGCTTTATCGTTGATGCTCATAATAACTGGTTCGCTAGTTTGTGCCAAAGAAGAGAGGCTAACTGCAGATAAGGTTAAAAATCCGATGGTACTTTTTTTCATATTCTTCTGTTTATTATTTTTTAAGGATAGCAAATTTAACATTTATTTTTAATGACAATATATTAAGATTTAGCAGTGTTTAATAGAGGTGTCCATTATTTTATAATTTCTTCGAGTTTAGCGTCTAATTCCGCGCCACGCAGGTTTTTAGCAATAATTTTCCCTTCTTTATCTAATAATAAATTTTGAGGGATGCTTGTGATACCAAACAATTTACCTGCTTCGTTGCCCCAACCTTTAAGATCACTTACTTGTGTCCAAGTTAGTTTATCAGCAGCAATAGCCTGTACCCATTTATCTTTTACTTGATCGAACGATACGCCAAATACGGTAAATCCTTTGTCTTTATATTTATTATAAGCTGCTACTACGTTGGGGTTTTCTCCTCGACAAGGACCGCACCAGCTTGCCCAAAAATCAACTAACACATATTTACCCTTAAGATCGTGTAAGCTTACCATTTTACCTTCTGGTGTAGCTTGCGAAAAATTAGTAGCTTCATATCCAATAGTAGAACCACGCATTTGCGAGATTTTTTCTTGCGCTAATTTTCCAAATTTTGTATTTAATATACTTTTATCTAATAATCCTACAACACGCTCCAGTTCCTCAATAGGCGCTTGGGAATTTTGATTATTAAAATAAATAGCATAAGCACTCACTGGCGATTTAGAATGCGCTTTAATAAAACCTTCCATTGCATTCTTGCGTTCTGCATCTAAAGCTTGATATTCGGTAGCTTTCGTATTCATAGTTGCATTATCGCCTTTAGCTTTTGCCTCATTATAAATATTAACAATGGCTTGTTGCTTTGCACTATAACTTTGCATTAAAACGTTGTATTCAATATATTCTTTTTGTGTTTGTCCGCCATCCACTTTTGCAAGAGGCAAACTATCTATATGAGCTGTAATATTGATCTTGCCAGCATCTACAAAGAAAATTAAATTCGGTTGATCATTTACATTACTAGTTTTAGTGATCCAATACATATTAGGTTCAGCACTTTTGCCAGTATAAGTAAATTTACCAGCTTTAAGCTTTACGCTATCGGTGTAGGTTTTGTTATCCCATTTATGGTGGATGTATGTTTTAGCATTATCATTCACTTGTTTAAGTGAGCCGTTAATCGTAAAACTAAAGGGGGTTTGCGCTATTGAACCTAAAGCTGAACAGCTTAACAAAAAGAGAATCGATTTTACCATATTTTATTATTTAACGGGTAAATGTAGTTTTTTATTGTTAAAAATGAGAACTGGGATTCGTTAAAAAATGAAAAAATGGGCTAAGAAAATTTAGAATCTATTATCGCAGTGTTTTTTAAATATTTATGTTAATAAACTACTAAATATACTTTTTAACATTTTCACCTAAACCTGATTAGAATTAACACTTCAAAGGAAACGCAATACTAATTGTTAAATAATGATTAACTAAATGTCAATTTTGTTCACAATTGCTTGTTATAAAACTATTTTAGTTTATTTTTGTTTCCGAAAAGTAAATGACCAACCTATAAGAGGATAACCGTTCTGGTTATAACCGCCTTAAACCGTTTACAAATAT
>JANYGR010000121.1 GCA_025359355.1 Bacteroidota bacterium
GTTATGGCTTAGAAAATAAAAAAGAATATTATTATTTATTAGTTGCTGCAGGGCAAGGTACTTATGCTTGGAAAGATTATAATAACAACGACATTAAAGAAATCAATGAATTTGAAATTGCACAGTTCTCCGATCAGGCTCTGTATATAAGGGTTTACACGCCAACCAATCAATACGTTAAAGTATTACACGATCAATTTAGTTTTTCGTTAAATCTTCGCCCATCTGTTTTTATGAAAGATAGTGCCAGCAAGGCTTTAAAATTTATAAGTCGTTTTGCAACTCAATCTGTTTATCGGGTAGATAAAAAATCGTATGATAATGGGGAATTATTTTCGTTTAATCCGTTTGATGTTAAACTGAATGATTCATTATTAACCGCCTTAAATTCATCATTAAGACAGAGTGTGTTTTTTAATCAAACAGGCGCTGTGTTTGGAACCGATTATACGTTTCAACATAATTTAACTAAACAATTATTAACCAATGGCTATGAAACACGAGGAAATACAACGCACGAATGGCGCATTCGTTGGAATGCTACAAGAGCTTGGAGTATTACGAGTACCAATATTGCTGGTAAAAAAACAAATACTGCCACGTATGCTAACACACGTAATTATGCAATAGAATATTATGATCTAGAACAAAAACTTAGTTATCAGCCAAACACATCTATGCGTTTGAGTGTTGTATATAAATACAACGTTAAACACAACGGCATTGAACTTGGCGGAGAGTATGCTACACTCAATGATTTTGGTTTAGAATTTAAGTTTAATAAATTAGATAAGGGAAGTATTACCGGTAAGGCTGATTTTATTTCTATATCATATACAGGCCTAGAAAACACGCCTGTGGCTTATGAAATGCTCAATGCCTTACATATAGGTTATAATTATACATGGGGATTAAGCTATCAGCGTAACTTAACAAATAACCTACAAATTAGTATTAACTATGATGGCAGAAAATCACCAAACACAAAAATTATTAATATTGGCGGGGCTCAAATTAGAGCATTTTTTTAACGCTTAGCCCTGAAATGATAAATGAAGTACAGCACCATTTTCAGTCCTAAAAGCAACATCTGCATCTATTTGATCCGCTAATGATTCTATGAGTGATAAACCCAAAGACGTGTCTTTTCGTTTATCGATATTGGAATAACCCCTACCATTATCAGCAAACGAAATATGCACCTTATCATAAATAATTTGCATTTTAATTTTAATAATTGGCTTATCGACGGTATCGTTAAAAGCATGCTTCAAAGAATTGGTAACTGCCTCGTTAATAATTAAACCTATAGGCACAGCACGCGTTAATTCCATTTCTATAAACTCTAACTCTTCCTGTATCTCTATTGGATTTGTTTTGGTTGGCAGACTTCTTACAATTTCTGCTATTAATTCTGAAAGATATGTCTTGAAATTTATTTTGGATAGATTATCTTTTTTATACAAACGTTCATGTACCATCGAAATACTCATGACACGATTACTAGACTCTATCATTAAATTTTTAGATACGTCGCAAGGTGCCTTTTCGGCTTGAAGATTTAGTAAGCCTGTAATAATTGCTAAATTATTTTTTACGCGATGTTGAATTTCAGCCAATAACGTTTCCTTTTCTTTAAGTGATTGTGCAATGATTACTTGAGATTCCTGCTGTTTTTTCAAAAGCCCTAAGGCTTCATCGTTTTGTCTGTTAATGAGCTTTACCACTAAATACACCAACATTATAGTGATGAAAAATGTAACGCAATTATTATAAACCATTAATGCTTTATTATCAGCTTCAGAAACCGTCGTGTTTTTTAAACTGTCAATGTCAAAAATCCATGCTGCCAAAAAACTAGTAGCAATCATCCCAAGGAGTATAAGCGTTCGTTTGTTTGCATTTGCCTTCGTGGGATTGTGAACCAAAGCAACACAAAAGATGAGAGGAAAATAATACAAGTAATTACCAACGTTAGTTTCGTACTGTTGAACAATCACAAATACAGAAACGTTTGTGGTAAATACAAAAAGATAAGTGGCAGCTTCATAGTAGCCTTTGTAGTTTAAGATTAAAACAGTGGTAGCTGTAAATATCGAAAACATAGCAATAAATGTGGGATACTTAGCTTGTATGAAAAAAACTGTAGTTATGCCGGCAAGAGAACCTATTAAAGCAATCCAACCAAATAAATTAACCATTCTGGCCTCGCGCTTTTCGTAAAATTCCATTTCGGATTTTACCCCAAGATTTATTAAGTTACCAAAAATCATTTTACAGTTCGATATAAGGTTTCAAGATAATCATTTTTTTCAAAAATAAAAATCCTGCAATGCTAAATTGCAGGATTTAAAAAACACAGATTACTAAATTAATTTAAACCACCATATTCACAATCTTCTTGTGAACTACAATTACTTTTTTAGGTTCTTTCCCATCTAAAAATTTCGCCGTTTGTTCGTTGGCTCTTACTATAGTTTCTACTTCTTGAGTGCTTAACGTAGCAGCTAACTCTAAAGTGAATTTTACTTTACCATTAAATGATACAGGATAATTAATAGTATCATCTACCAAGTACGCTTCATTAAACAGAGGAAAAGCAGCGGTCGAAATACTTTCTGTATGTCCTAATTGTTTCCACAACTCTTCGGCAATGTGCGGCGCATAAGGCGATAAGCAAATTAATAAAGGCTCTAAGATGGCGCGTTTATTACATTTTGCATCCGTTAATTCATTGACACAAATCATAAAATTACTGACTGAAGTATTGAAAGAAAAACGCTCAATGTCTTCTGTAATTTTTTTAATCGTTTTATGTAAGGTTTTTAATTCGCCTTTGGTTGGTTCATCATTAGTAACATTAAACTGGTTGCTGAGCGTAGTCGAAGCGTCACTTTGAACAGCTGGATAAAACAAACGCCATAGTTTTTTTAAGAAGCCGTGCACACCCGTAATACCATTGGTATTCCAAGGCTTGCTTTGTTCTAACGGACCTAAAAACATTTCGTATAAACGCAAAGTATCTGAACCAAATTTTTCTGCAATGTCATCAGGTGTCACTACATTGTATTTTGATTTAGACATTTTTTCTACAACTTCTTTTAACTGAATAAAATCAGAGTTTAATTCCTCAGTAATAATAATTCCAAATTCTTCACAATCACTTTCATTTAAAAATTGGAAATCTGTAAATCGAGTATGATCCTCAATCAACTTATTCAAATTTTCTTTAGTCAAAACATATTTACCATCTTGAAAATTCACATAATCAACAGGAATATGTATTTCTATGTCTTGGAATGGTAATTTGCCAGAAAAATTCTTATCTAAAAGAAAAGTTCTTCTTGTACTTGGCATATTATTATCAAGCGTCACACTACCAATAGAAGTCGTTCTAGCCATCATACTTAATCCCTGTATCATCCCTTGGTTAATCAACTTCTTCGCAGGTTCATCAATAGCAATGTGTCCAAGGTCTTTTAAAATTTTTGTCCAAAAACGCACATACAATAAATGACCTGTAGCGTGCTCGCTGCCACCAATATATAAATCAACCTGTTTCCAATAGTCGGTTAATTTTTTACTCGCAAACTCAGTACTATTGTGAGAATCCATATAACGGAGGAAGTACCAAGAGCTCCCCGCCCAACCTGGCATCGTAGAATGTTCGTAAGGGTAAGAAGCCCCACCTAAATCCTCCCCGTGGGGGAGGACTTGTAGCTGTGCATTCAGAGTAGTTTTAATTTTTAAAATGACGTTCTCTATATCATGAAGTATTTCTTCATTAGAAAATCTTATAACAGAAAAGCCAACAGATTCTAATTCTTTTGTTCTAGCTTCATCATAGTCTTTTTGTTCCAAATGAATTTTACCATCAACTTCGATTACCAATTTAGCTTCAAGGCTAACAAAATCAACAATGCTAGCACCAATCACATGTTGTCTTCTGAATTTTACATCTAATGATTTTTTGCGAATAGCTTCCCATAAAATCTCTTCGGCTTCTGTTTGATTCTTTCTTAATTCTTGAGATTTTTCTTTTGTAAAGTTATACGATGAGTTCCCTGCTGTTTGCCAAGTATGCGGTTTCGCATCCTCTCCCCCTTGGGGAGAGTTAGAGAGGGGCTTATATCTCCAATTTTTCGCCCTCGCTAATGGTGGCTCACCATCTTCCGTTGGTAAGTATTTATCAACTTCCGGTAATACTAACGGTAACTCGCTTTCGTTTAACGCATACGGAATATCATTTTTATAATATACAGGAATTGGCTCTCCCCAATAACGTTGTCTTCCAAAAACCGCATCACGTAAGCGAAAATTCACTTTGCCTTTTCCTAAGCCTTGCTTTTCAATTTCAGCAATGGCTTTTTTCATAGCATCTTTTACCTCTAATCCATTTAAGAAATCAGAGTTAATTAATTTTCCTTCTTTCGCATCATACGACCCTTCGACTTCGCTCAGGGTGACATTCGATGTGCCCTGTACTACTTCTAAAATTGGTAAACCAAAATGTTTAGCAAAACTATAATCTCTGCTATCATGCGCCGGAACTGCCATCACGGCACCTGTTCCATAACCTGCTAATACATAATCACCAATCCAAATAGGAATTTGTTTACCAGTAAATGGATGCTCTACATAAGAACCTGTAAATACGCCTGTAATTTTATTGACGTCTGCTTGTCGCTCACGCTCACTTCTGTTTTTTGCAATCGTTACATATTCTTCAACAGCGGTTTTATTTTCGGCAGTAGTTAAGCCTGCTACTAATTCGTGCTCTGGCGCTAAGGTTACAAAGGACACGCCAAAGATGGTATCTGGGCGTGTGGTGAAAACTTCGATGTACTCACTTGTCGTCCTCACCCCAGCCCTCTCCAAAGGAGAAGGAGCTGTTGCTGCTAATTCTTGTTTAATTTTTTCTAATACGGAATCTAAATTATTTTTTACTTCATTATTTGTAAATCTAATTACATTAAACCCATTTAACCTAAGTACAATTGTTCTTGCTTCATCAAGCTCTTGTTGTTCATTGCTATTATGGTATTCTCCATCAATTTCAACAATTAAGTGTTGGTCTAAGCATACAAAATCTGCAATAAATTTATCAATAGGATGTTGTCTTCTAAATTTAACATCCAATTTTTTGTTTCGTAAAGCTTGCCAAATTATATCTTCTGTTTCTGTATAATTTTTACGGTTAGCTTTTGCTTTTTGTAATAAATCAACAGCAATTTCTTTTTTACCTGTTAAGTATGAAGGAGGCTCTGCTCCCCTCTCCTTAGGAGAGGGGTTGGGGGTGAGGACTTTAAACCTCAACGATGTTCCAACACTTTTTCCAATCCAATTACGTTGTGCATCTTTTAAACTTTCTGTCCAATCTAATGTATCTAAACCATCTAACAAACGCTGTGCATAGGCTGTGATACGCATACTCCATTGTTTCATTAATTTACGTTCAACTGGATAACCACCACGTTCACTTACACCATCTTTAATTTCATCGTTTGCTAAAACTGTACCTAGTTGCGGGCACCAGTTTACATAGGCTTCTCCTAAGTAAGCCATACGATACGCCATTAAAATATCTGATTGTTCTTTTTCAGAAAATGCTTTCCATTCTGCTGCCGTAAATGATTTTACATTTTCGTCGCATACAGCATTTACTTTAGTGTTTCCGTCGGTTTCAAACTCAGTAATTAACGTTGAAATATTTTCAGCTTTGTTACTATTGTTGTTATACCAACTATTAAATATTTGTATAAAAATCC
This sequence comes from Bacteroidota bacterium, assembly GCA_025359355.1. Classification (GTDB taxonomy): domain Bacteria; phylum Bacteroidota; class Bacteroidia; order B-17B0; family Aurantibacillaceae; genus UBA4416. Next base: position 5,769 of record JANYGR010000121.1, read on the forward strand.
ATTGTGTCCATTTGTAGTACTCGGGATTTGATGTTCTTACTTCTCTATCCCAATCAAAGGAAAAGCCTATTTTATCTAACTGTTTGCGATATACAGCAATGTTTTGCTCTGTCGTGATTTTTGGATGTTGTCCTGTTTGAATGGCATATTGCTCCGCTGGCAAACCAAAGCTATCATAACCCATGGGATGCAACACATTGAATCCTTTATGACGTTTAAATCGAGCAATAATGTCTGAAGCAATATAACCCAAAGGATGCCCCACGTGTAAACCAGCACCAGATGGGTATGGAAACATATCTAAGACATAATATTTTGGTTTATCACCACCATCTTTAGCGGCAAAGGTTTTGTGTATTGCCCAATATGCTTGCCACTCGGTCTCTATTTTCTTAAAATCGTATTCCATAAAAATGCTTTGTTTAATGCAAGTAACAAAGATAATTTTTTGTTTAGGATATGGAAATAATTAAGAACAAAAGAATTCAAATAACCGCAGAGTAGCGGAAGAGTGTGGGCAACTAAAGAGAAGGGTTGTGATTGTCGTCTATTATTCAAAAGACGTATCTAACGCAAAATTCTCAGGGTTTTTTCCTGTAACATTTTTATAAAAATCCATGATCAATTTCATGTCGGCATTATAATTCCCTGTTGGATATATTAATTTATCAATCCCACATTCTTTTTTTGCATAATCAATAAATCCTAAAGCAATAGGTACTTTAGCTTTTAATGCCACGTAATAAAATCCTGTTTTCCATTTATCTACTCTAGAACGTGTGCCTTCTGGCGTGATGAGTAATAATAATTCTTTACGGTTGTTAAACAAATCTACCATCGCATCTACCGTTCCTTTTCTAGTGCCGTCTGCATTTTTTGTTCTGTCAATTGGCAATGCTCCTAATTTAGTCATCAAACCTTTAAACGGAAATTTAAACCACTCTTTTTTTATCGTAAAACGGGTTCTAATATTCATTTTATTAAGTGCTCCCATCGCATATACAAAATCCCAATTGCTTGTGTGTGGTAATGCGATAATAACGCATTTCTTAATGTCTTTCGGTAATTGATGCGTTACTTTCCAGCCAGCTAATTTGAAGATGAAATCGAACATGATAATACGTTATTAAAATAAATAGAAATCTGTTTAGAATAATTAATAAATCAATACTTAATCCCCGAAACACCAATGTTTTCGATAGGATGCCAGGTTGTTTTTATTTCTTGTAAATCAGTGATGTAATAAGGACCTTGTTCCGATTCGTTATTCCAGTTTTTATTCCAAACAAACACACGCTTCACGTTTAAAGAAGCATTTTCTCCAACCGTTTTATTAAAGTCTTTTTCAGAATTACACGTAATGATCGCATTCACATCCATGTGTGATGAAAAATGCGCATGGAGTTCTTTTCGGTTTCCTGTCATAATATTTACTACACCACCCGGAACATCGCTTGTAGCAAGTACTTCGGCAAAGGTAATAGCACAAGTTGGTTTACTTTCTGAAGCTAAAACAATGCAAGTATTACCACCCGCAATACAAGGAGCTATTGCAGAAACTAATCCTAATAAGGCTGTTGATTCATCAGCCATAATAGCTACCACTCCCATAGGCTCTGGTACTGAAAAATTAAAATGAGACGATGCAACTGGATTCACAGAACTATTTAACTGTTGATATTTATCGCACCAACCAGCATAATAAACTAATCGGTCGATACTTTGCTCTACTTCTTTTTTAGCAGAAATGGCTGTATATCCTAATTGTTTTAATTCTTCTAAAAATTGTTCTTTGCGTCCTTCCAACATTTCGGCAATGCGATATAATATTTGTCCACGATTGAAGGCTGCTCTCGAACTCCAACCGCTAAAGGCGCCGCGAGCTATCACTACGGCATTTCTAAAATCTTTACGAGAAGATAAACTAACGTTTACAGTCATGTTGTTTTTTAATTTTAAAGGATAATAGCGTCCACTCTCAGTACGAGGAAATTGTCCGCCAATAAATATTTTGTATGTTTTTAAAACTTCTATTCTTTCCATTGCTCTTTAATTAAAATTTTAAATAAGGTGCTAAACCATGTAAGCCACCTTCTCTTCCAAAACCACTTTCTTTATATCCACCAAACGGAGATGTAGGATCAAACTTATTGTATGTGTTTGCCCAAACCACACCAGCGCGCAATTTCGAGGTCATGTTAAAAATACGAGAACCCTTATCAGTCCAAACGCCTGCACTTAAGCCATAAGGAATATTATTTGCTTTTTCAATCACTTCTTCAATTGTACGGAATGTTTGAATGGCTAATACTGGTCCAAAAATTTCTTCTTGAGAAATACGATGAGACTGAGAGGAATTTAAAAATAAGGTTGGGCGAACAAAGAATCCTTTTTTAGGAATTGAGCAAGAGCTTTGATACATCTCTGCTCCATCGTTTACACCAATTTTTAAATACTCATTAATTTTATTCAATTGCATTTTAGAATTGATCGCGCCGATATCAGTATTCTTATCTAAAGGATCGCCTACAACTAACGTTTCCAACCTATCTTTCAATTTACGAATCACTTCTTCCGCCACGCTTTCTTGCACAAACAAACGAGAACCCGCACAGCACACATGCCCTTGATTAAAGAAGATGCCATTGACAATACCCTCCACGGCTTGGTTTATAGGCGCATCTTCAAAAATAATATTAGCTGCTTTTCCGCCAAGTTCAAGCGTTAATTTTTTATCAGTACCTGCTATTGCTTTCTGTATCCACTTGCCAACGTTAGTACTACCAGTAAACGCAATTTTATTAATGTCTTTATGGTTTACCATTGCTGCACCAACGGGGCCATGACCAGTGATAATATTGACAACACCATCAGGCAATCCGCTTTCTTGAATAATCTCAGCTAATTTAAGTGCTGTTAAAGAAGTTGTTTCGGCAGGCTTTAACACAACTGTATTACCTGTTGCTAATGCTGGCGCAATTTTCCAAGCAGCCATTAATAATGGGAAGTTCCAAGGAATCACTTGCCCTGCAACACCTAATGATTGTGGTTTACGATTAGGAAAGGCATATTCTAATTTATCAGCCCAACCTGCGTAATAGAAAAAATGATTCGCAGCTAAAGGCACGTCTATATCACGGCTTTCACGAATAGATTTTCCACCATCCATAGTTTCAATCACTGATAATTCACGCGCTCGCTCTTGAATTAAACGTGCAATGCGAAAAATATATTTAGCACGTTCTTTAGCTGGCATCTTGCTCCATGTTTTATCATAGGCTGTGCGAGCTGATTTTACAGCTAAATCCACATCTTTATCATTCGCTTCTGCAATGCTCGAAATTTTTTCTTCAGTCGCAGGATTGATAGTATCAAAATATTTACCTGAATTTGGTTTTACAAATTTACCATTGATAAATAATTCATATTGTTTTTGCAAACGAATATGATCCGTTGCTTCAGGAGCAGGAGCATATTTCCAGTCTGTAAAATAATCTAATTTTTTTATTTCTTTTTTTGCCATAGATATGTTTGTTTAACCGCAGAGAACAATGTTGCAGAGACGTTGTTATTATATTTTAAATGGTTCGGCCCATTGTGGGAAAAACGTTTTATTAATGAAATTAATTTTTTGATTAAGGCATTCTATTCTCAAAAAATCGGCAATTGCAGCACACAAATAGCTATTTACAAAGCTATTATCAGTTAATATAATTTTATTTTTTTCTACTAACAAAAGAGAACTTTGATTTTTTAAATTATACTTTTTATTAATTGTACTTGTCTTAATAAAATGTTGCAATTGCGCCGTATTAATACTTATTGCTTTATCAAACAAATAGCATTTTTTTTGTTTCAAATGTTTTTCAATATCATCTGCATTAATTATAAATCCCATATTTACTTTAAGTTCTTTTTCAAGAGAAAAAATAAGTGTTGATTTACCCGAGCCATTTGGGCCTGCTATAATGCGTACTTTCATTTAGATATTAAACCTGCTTTGTTTTTTTTTATAGTTTTTACAAATGCGTTTTTAAGCTTGTCGTTCAATATCTTCGAAAAGCCTGGCAACTCATCTAATTCTTTTTTTTCTTTTTTGTTAACTTTTTTCATTTTCAAAATAGCTTTAATCCACTGAAATATAATCTTTGCTAAAATAAACGCCACGTACTTCTTTCTCTAATTGTAAAATAATATCGTTAGCTAAAGAGCTTGCACCAAAACGAAACCATTTGTTGTCTAACCAAGCATTGCCTAAAGTTTCGTGTAACATCACTAAATATTGTAAAGCGCCTTTTGCAGAGCTAATGCCGCCAGCTGGTTTCATGCCAACCATGACGCCTGTTTTGAAATAATAATCTTTTATCGCATCTAACATCACTAATGTAACAGGCATGGTTGCTGCTACACCAATTTTACCTGTAGATGTTTTAATAAAATCAGCGCCAGCATAAATAGCAATATCACTTGCTTTACGCACATTATCTAAGGTCGAGATTTCGCCTGTTTCGAAAATTACTTTTAGGCGTGCATTGTATTTGTGCGTTAAATCTTTAATGGCAGCGATCTCATCAAATACAAAATTATAATTGCCTTTCAAAAATTCGCCACGACTAATTACCATATCAATTTCATCAGCGCCGTTATCTAAAGCAAACTTGGTGTCTAATAATTTTAGTTGCATGGTTGAGTTTCCGCTAGGGAAAGCAGTTGATACAGAGGCTACTTTAACCGAACTTCCTTTCAAAGCATCTTTCGCTGTTTTTACCATGGTAGGGTATACACAAACAGCTGCAGTAGGTGGCAAATCAGGCATAGAAATATGCGGATGCATTGCTTTATAACACATCTGCTTCACTTTTCCTTCCGTATCTTTTCCTTCAAGCGTAGTTAAGTCTATCATGTTAAGTGCCAGTTTTAAACCTTGCACTTTTGTTCCTTTTTTAATACTACGCGTATTAAAACGAGCAACCCTTTCTTCGATACCAACTTGATCGATGGTGGGGCTATTTCTAAAATCGTACGACATAATTAATGTTATTATAACAAATGTTAATTCAATCAAAAATAAGATAAATTATTATACTTTTTCACCTAAAATTAAAACAAATTAACAGTACATTTAACCACCTAAAAACGGTTTATCGTATTAAAAATGGAACAGCCTTCTCATCCTAAAAAATGGAAATTTGCCTTATTGGTATGGTGCTTCATCTATCCTGTTATTACCTTATTATCATCGATATTAATCCCATTAATGGTTGGCTTTCCTGTGCCTTTAAGAATACCTTCGTCAAATAATTTTTTTTCGAGACGGTAAGCCAATGTCGTTTTACCACTACCAGATAAGCCGGTCATCCAAATAACTAAGCCTTTATGCGAC
>JANYGR010000127.1 GCA_025359355.1 Bacteroidota bacterium
TCTATCTCTAATTTATTTTCCTCAGTATAGATAAATAATCAAACATTAATTGAAATTTATATGCTTTAACGCGATTGATTTTATTGTTATTTCAATGAATTGATTAAATATTTAAGTATCTTAATTCAATACCACCTCAGCCTTAGTTGTTCCATTATACTGTATAATTAAGTGATGCAAACCTTTCTCTATCGTATTATGGTGAGAAAATGTTTTGTAATTAAAATGTAAAGGCAAGGCGATGAAACGGTACTTGTGATGATTTAATTTTAAAGTATTGATGAGTTCTATTTTCTCAACGTGTTCAACTTCCTCTAAAAACAAGGTTTTAGGTTTCACTTTAAAATGCAAATAATAATCTACTGCTATTAATTCTTTTAAGATTAAATCCGTTGGATGATACATTTCTGCATATTGTGTAATGATATCAAACACATCCGTTAACGAATATTTATGATATTCTTTTTGCGTTCCAAAATAAGTTCCTAAGCCTAATAAAAAATCAAACACACTGTAATGTGCTGTTACATATTTTAAAGTGTTCGTTGCTTTATGGCTATTCCAGTATATTTCCAAGGCATGTTCTAATTTCACAATCTGTTCTAATTGTGTTTTTGTTAAATACTTACTTTCAATAATTTGATAAGGAGGCATAGGATCAAACACAAAATCGTGTTCTTTATAGGTATCTCTTACCGGTGTTCCTTTCAAAAATTTTAAAAAACCCAATTGCATTTCGGGTGCAAACAGTTGAAATACTTCTTCAAAACTATATTTTATATCATCCCAGTAATCAAGCGCCATGCCTACAATTAAATCTAAATGCATTTCTACTTTATAATCTAACTGTTTAATAATGCTTTTTGTTTTTTCGAAATTTTGTTTACGCTGTACTTCTAAATTTGCTTTTTGATTAACGGTTTGTATTCCTATTTCGAAGCGAAACAAGCCATACGGTACATGCTCATGAATAAACTGAATAATATCAGGATGCAAAATATCAGCTGTAATTTCAAACTGAAATACATTTTGCGGTTTATAGTTTGCTAAAATAAATTTAAAAATATCGAGTGTAAATTCTTTTTTGATATTAAAGGTTCTATCCAAAAATTTGATGACACGCCCATGTTCCATCATGTGCAACAAGGTAGCTTTAATGTGTGTATCGGGCAGTGTTCGTACTTTATTATCTAAACTGGCCAAACAAAATCCGCATTTATAAGGGCATCCACGCGATGTTTCGATGTATAACACTTTGTTGTATAAGTCAGCTTCAACATCATCGCTATAAGGCATTATATGCTCATAGTTTTTCAAATCAAACATCGGTGCCGATTTACTTTCTACCACTTTACCATCCACTTTACGCACCAAACTTTGAACCTGTTCTACATTTGGATACGCGTGTATAAATTCATTAAACGGAGTTTCACCTTCGCCAACAATAATAAAATCAATAAAAGGCAAGGCAATGATATTATCCCATTCATAACTAACTTCTGGTCCACCCAATAAAATAGCAACGTTAGGGTTCAACGCTTTTATTTTTTTAGCAACGTCTAAGGTTTCAGTTATATTCCATATATAGCAACTAAATGTAACCACATCATACTTAGCGCACTGAGCGGCGATGTCGTCTTTATTTTCTTTAATCGTAAATTCTTTCCATGTAAGTCCTTCAACCTGTTTATTTAATTGATATAATAACCTAATCGCTAAATTAGTATGAATGTATTTGGCATTAAGCGTTGTTAGTAATACTTGCATCAGATAAAGGTACTCGATTTACTTGTTCTTACAAAACACAAAATTTAAGTGTGAAAACCGCTACTTATCAATATTTTTTTATATTTACTTGTTGAATACCCATCTACATATTATTTCGTTTGATATCCCCTACCCTGCTAATTATGGCGGTGTTATTGATGTGTTTCATAAAGTAAGATGCTTACATGCAGAAGGTGTAAAAGTGATTTTACATTGCTTTGAGTACGGCAACAGAAAAGCATCTCCCGAATTAGAAAAATTATGCGAGCACGTTTATTATTATAAACGCAATACCTCTTTCATCAATCAATTATCGGCATTGCCATTTAATGTCAAATCTCGAAAAAGCTCAGAGTTGAAACAACGTTTATTGCAAGACAACTATCCAATTTTATTTGAAGTGTTGCATACCTGTTATTTATTAAATGATTCGGAATTAAAAAACAGAATTAAATTATTTAGACATAGTAACATCGAACATGATTATTTTTTAGAGTTAGCAAAAGCAGAAACATCTTTACTAAAAAAATGGTATCTTAAGCTAGAAGCCTTTAAATTAAAGCGTTTCGAGAAACAGATTACAAATGCTTCTAATATTTTATCCGTTTCAGAAACAGATCTAACATATTTTAAAAACACTTATCCTCAAACACCATCCATCTATTTACCAAGCTTTCATCCTTACGACGATGTTATTATCAAACAAGGAAAAGGCAACTATATTTTATATCACGGCAATTTATCTATCTCCAAAAATTACATAGCAGCAAATTGGTTAATCGATTATGTGTTTTCAAAAATTTCACATCCTGTTATTATTGCGGGATTAAATCCACCTCAACACTTAATTGATAAGATAAAATTATACCCACACATTACATTAAAGCAAAATTGCACGGAACAAGAGATGCAGGCTCTTATTGAAGATGCTCAGATTCATTGCCTTTACACACATCAAACTACTGGATTAAAATTAAAATTAGTTTCTGTATTATTTTCTGGAAGATATGTTTTAGCTAATTCAAATATGCTTACAGGAACTAATCTCAGAAAAGCTTGTCAACTGTGCGATACACCAGCTACTTATATTTCATCGATTGAAAAATTATTCAATCAATCATTTTCTATAAACGATATAGAAACGAGGAAACAAGCTACCCAATCTATGCTCAATAGCACTAAAACAAAAACACTTTTGCGCTTAATAGAATTTACTAAATAAAGTTTACTAAGGTCAGTGAAATAATAATAAAATCGCGCCACCAAAGAATATAAATTTTAATTAATTCATGATACTATAATACACTTATCATACGTTAGTAAGAGTGCGGTTGGTTTTGGCGAAAGAGAGCGAAATCCTAGTTTTTCCGGAGGAACTGAAGCGTTGAATGTGCGAGGAAAAACGGATTTGGTCTTTCGCCTTGACTTTTGTTTCTTTTGGTAAAGCAAAAGAAAAAATAAAGATTGACTTTTTGAGTGAACTCTAAATAAAAAAAGAGTCTATCAATTACTGATAGACTCTTTTAAAAAATTAAAAAATATTAATTACATCCAAGCAGATAATATACCGCCCATAATAGCTAAGCAAATTATCCAATAGCCACAATTAATAGCAATGTATTTAAAACTCTTGCGCTCAAACATCGCGCCAGTAGACAGTATTGGAGTTACAAGTAATAAGCCCGTCATAGTACCATGCAAAACACCGTGTTTAAACGTGCGATGACCTGTACCAACTAAATCCATTGTGGATTTATAAATGCTTCCTTCTGGAGTTGCTGCATTTTTAATTTGTTCTTGAAAATCAAAAAATGCTGCCGTAATATGCAATTGATGAATGACATTAAATTGCAAACTCGCTGCTAATAAAAAACTTAAAATAAAACTAACTGCAAAAACAATTCCCATGTTACCACCTTTCATTTTATCATCAGTTAGGCCTGTTTCGCGCATCCACGCTGTGCCCATTACTTTTGGGTTATACCAAATAAATCCCATTATCATTGGAATTGTTGCCGCTACTAAAATTGCTAAAAAATTCATACTCATTATTCTATTGTTTTAAGGGTTAAATTCAAATATATAAGTTAATTGTTACTTAACCAATTTTACTATTATTTAGATTCTGTATAAAAGTTATCATACTAAAATAATTTAGCAACTATTTAACTTTTATGGTAGATGATTTTTGTTTAAATTTAATACGTTGTATCAATATCTCTATTTAATAGTTATGTCCAAAATGCCCAAAATACTGATTGCTTAACCAATGATGATCCAAATAAAAAACAATTAAAATCTAAATATGAAAAAACTATTACAACTAGCTGGTTGATTATCATTTAAATGATAAAAACGACTTTGAGAAAAAGCGACGGATTCTAATACACCTTTGGGAATAGAAGGATTGAGGCTGTATGCTTTTCTAAAGGAAATCTCATAAGCATTAGGAACTAACAATTCAGAAATTGATTTTGCCTGAGTCTTTAAGGTGATAACTGCGGCAATAAGTAGTAATAGTTTTTTCATGTGTAGATATTTATTGTTTTTTTATTTGTGTCATAATTGACTAAGCAATTAGCATTTTTGGCATTTCGGACAGAATTATTAATAGAGATATTAATACAACTTATTAAATTTAAACAAAAATCGAATACCATAAAAATTAAATAATTGCTAAATTATTTTAGTATGATAACTTTTACACAGAATTTAAACAATAGTAAAATTGGTTAAGTAACAATTAACTTATACATTTGAATTTAACCCTCAAAACAATAGAATAATGAGTATGAATTTTTTAGCAATTTTAGTAGCGGCAACAATTCCAATGATAATGGGATTTATTTGGTATAATCCAAAAGTAATGGGCACAGTGTGGATGCGTGAAACAGGCTTAACTGAAGATAAAATGAAAGGTGGTAATATGGCAATCATTTTTGGAATTAGTTTTATTTTAAGTTTTTTATTAGCAGCGAGTTTGCAATTTAATGTCATTCATCAATTGCATATTACTGCAGCATTTTTTGATTTTCAAGAACAAATTAAAGATGCAACAACTCCA
>JANYGR010000135.1 GCA_025359355.1 Bacteroidota bacterium
TTTTGATGGGACTTGGCTTAATATCGATTATTTGTATGTTTATCTGTGATGTTGCTCCTGAAGGAGACCATCATTATCAACATACAAGAGCATGGGCAAATATTTTTGCTGGCTCTTTCTTTTTCATGGCTATTGCATTAGGTGCTGCATTCTTTTTAGGATTACAGTATGCTGCTGAATCAGGCTGGTCAACTTCAGTAAAACGTATTATTGAAGCGGTTACTTGGTATTTACCTTGGGGATTATCGTTTTTGATGTTAGTGTTTATTTTAGGTCAATTACACATGCATAACATTTATCCATGGATGACTGAAGGTATTGCTGATACAGCTTCTCCTAATTACGACGCTGTGATTGCTGGTAAAATAGGATATTTCGGAGCATTTTGGTGGATTCGTACTATTTTATATATGGTTGCTTGGGTTTTCTTTACTTGGAAATTACGTAAGAACTCTTTAGATGCAGATTCTTTAGGGCATGAAGAAGCAAAAGGATTTCACTGGAAAAACATAAAATTATCAGCTTGGTTTATGGTAGTGTTTGCTGTATCTTCTTCTACTTCTGCTTGGGATTGGTTAATGAGTATTGATACTCACTGGTTCTCAACAATGATGGGTTGGTACGTGTTTTCTGGTATGTGGGTTAGTGCCATGATCACAATTACCATTTTAGTAGTTTGGTTAAAAAAATTAGGTTATTTAGAATTTGTTACTGAAAGTACCGTTCATGATTTAGGAAAATGGATGTTTGCTATTTCATTTTTATGGACGTATTTATACTTCTCTCAATTCATGTTAATTTGGTATGCTGATATTCCAGAAGAGGTTACTTATTTCCACACACGTTGGGAATCATATAAAGCTTTAATGTGGACCGTATTATTTGTAAACTTTGCTTTCCCTATGATTATGTTGATGAGCCGTGACTCTAAGCGTAACTTCTTCTTCCTAATATTTGTTGGAACAATTATTTTTGTTGGACATTATTTAGATATGATAATGATTGTTATGCCAGGAACTGTTGGTCACAATTGGACAGGTTTAAGCTGGATGGAATTAGGAAACTTCTTATTCTTTTTAGGATTATTTATATATGTAGTTTTAAATAACTTATCAAAACGTCCATTAAGGGTTAAAAATCACCCATTCATTGACGAAAGTATGCACCACTCTTACTAATACTAATTTAAAAGAAAACATTAACTTAATAGAACTATAGAATATGAAATTATTAATTTTTTTCGGACTTGTACTTTTAATCATTGCTGTGCATCAATTGATGCGTGTTATTGAGCTGTCGAGAGAGTTTAAAAAAACTAAAGAGTGGCAGGTGTCTGATAGCGATAATGCTTTTAATGGAAAGTTAATGCTTACTGTAGGGGTTTTATTTCTCGGACTTTTATTATGGCAAATTGATCGTTGGCAAGATAATTCTTTGCCATCGGCAGCATCAGTACATGGTTTAAAAATAGATTCATTATGGAACATTAATATGTGGATAATCACAATCGCATCCATTCTTACAAATGGTGTGCTTTTTTATTTTGCTTACAGATACTCTGGCAGAAAAGCAAATAAAGCAACTTTTATAGCTCATGATAATCGTTTAGAAATGGCTTGGACAATAGTTCCTGCAGTAGTTTTAGCAGGTATTATTATTTTTGGATTAAAATACTGGAATGAAATTACAGATAGATCATCAGACCCGAATAAAATCACGATTGAATTATATGCAAAACAATTTGATTGGACTGCTCGTTATGCTGGAAAAGATAAAGTATTAGGACAAACAGATTACCGTCAAATTAGCGGTTCTAATGATGTAGGTATGGACACATTAGATGCAGCGGGTAATGATGATGTTATTATCAAAAATGAATTTCATATACCAAAAAACAGAGAGATTGAATTTAAGATGCGTTCCCGTGACGTAATTCACTCTGCTTATATGCCTCATTTTAGAGCGCAAATGAATTGTGTACCAGGTATGGTAACAGAATTTAGATTTACACCAAACAAAACAACTGCAGAAATGCGTAAAGATCCTTATGTTATTCAATTAATGGCAGGCATCAACGAAGCTCGTAAATTACAAAACAAAGAAGCTGTAGAGTTTGATTACATCTTACTTTGTAATAAAATATGTGGTTCATCACATTTTAACATGCAAATGACAATTATTGTAGATACAGAAAAAGATTACAATGATTGGATTGCAAAACAAAAAGCGGTGAAAACATTAGCAGCTAAATTATAATTAGATTTTATATAAAAACATTGTTGGACTAAAATTAAAGCAATAAAAAATGGCAAACGCACATTCAGAAAATATTACAGAACACGCAGGACATCACGATCACGTTCATGATCATGAAGAACATCATGAAAGCTTAGTGAGTAAATACGTATTTAGTATGGATCACAAGATGATTTCTCGTCAGTTTTTAATAACGGCTATTATTATGGCTGTTATAGCAATGACGATGTCTATTATCTTCCGTATGCAATTGGCTTGGCCAGGAGAAAAGTTCGGATTTATCAATGCGATGTTAGGTGATAAATGGGGTAAAGACGGTATTCTTGATCCAAACATGTACTTAGGTTTAGTGACGATACATGGTACCATTATGGTATTCTTTGTATTAACGGGAGGATTAAGCGGAACGTTTGCTAACTTGTTAATACCATACCAAGTTGGAGCACGTGATATGGCTTCTGGTTTTTTAAATATGTTATCATACTGGTTCTTCTTTTTATCTAGTGTGATCATGTTATCTTCTTTATTTATTGACGATGGCCCTGCATCTGGTGGTTGGACAATTTACCCTCCATTATCTGCGTTGCCTGAAGCAATGTCTGGATCTAAGTTAGGTATGACCTTATGGTTAATTTCAATGACTTTATTTGTTGTTTCTTCTTTATTAGGAGGTATTAATTATATTGTTACCATTTTAAATTTACGCACCAAAGGAATGAAAATGACTCGTATGCCACTTACTGTGTGGGCAATGTTAATTACGGCAATTTTAGGTGTATTATCTTTCCCAGTATTAGTTTCTTGTGTTGTATTATTAATTTGCGATAGAAGTTTAGGAACAAGTTTCTATTTATCTGATATATATATTGGTGGTCGTCCTTTAGATAACGTAGGAGGTAGCCCAGTTTTATTTGAGCATTTATTCTGGTTCTTAGGTCACCCTGAAGTATATATTGTATTATTGCCAGCTTTAGGTATTTCTTCTGAAGTAATTTCTACGAACTCACGTAAACCAATCTTCGGATATCGTGCGATGATTGGTTCTATGTTAGCAATTGGTTTCTTATCGTTTATAGTTTGGGGCCACCACATGTTCTTAACAGGTATGAATCCGTTCTTAGGATCTGTATTCGTATTTACAACTTTATTAATTGCGATTCCATCTGCGGTAAAAGCGTTTAACTACATTACTACTTTATGGAAAGGAAATATCCAATATACACCAGCAATGTTGTTTTCTATTGGTTTAGTTTCTTCTTTCGTAACGGGTGGTGTAACAGGTATTATCTTAGCAGATTCTACATTAGATATTAACGTACACGATACATACTTTGTAGTAGCTCACTTTCATATTGTAATGGGATTATCTGCCATCTTTGGTATGTTTGCTGGTGTTTATCACTGGTTCCCTAAAATGTTCTTACGTATGATGAACAAAAAATTAGGTTATTTGCATTTCTGGTTAACATTTGTTTGCGCTTATGGGGTATTCTTCCCAATGCACTTCTTAGGATTAGCAGGTGTACCTCGTCGTTATTATACAAATTCAAATTTCCCAATGTTCGACAACTTAGTTGACATTAACGAAATTGTAACTGTATTTGCAATATTAGGAGCCTTAGCTCAAGTAGTATTCTTATTCAACTTCTTCTACAGTATTTTCAGAGGAGAGAAAGCGCCTCAAAACCCTTGGAATTCAAACACATTAGAATGGACAACTCCAATGGCAAATATTCATGGAAACTGGCCAGGACCATTGCCTGTTGTTCATCGTTGGGCTTATGATTATAGTAAGCCAGGCGCTGAGAGAGACTTTATACCTCAAACAGTGCCTTTAGCTGATGGAGAGCATGATGGCGGAGGACACTAAGCTGTATTAATAATATTTTAAAAGTCGTTTGTTTCAATACAAACGACTTTTTTGTTTTAAAATAGGCTAATGTCAGGCAATGAGTTTAAATGTAGAACTTACTCTTCGACTTCGCTCAGAGTGACGTTCTGCCTGTCAGCTCGAACACTTTGACTTCGCTCAGTATAAACATACTTGAAAACAAATTATTACATCTTCATGCATATTATGTGACTCGATGAGACAATGTTCCGTCACCTTGAACTTGCTTCAAGGTCTCATGAGATGCTGAAACAAGTTCAGCATGACTTCGACATTTCACTCATTCTCTTATCGAAATGTGAATTGGACTATTTGTTTTTTATAACACACATAACCCAGTAAGCTAATCAACGTATACAAACAAAAAAGACGCCCATAAGAGCGTCTTTCATAGTATATAAACGATGTTTATTAGTTGTTAAGCATTACTGGCATTACCAACATTAATACGTCTTCAGCTGGATTTGCTTTTTGTGTTGGAACAATAATACCTGCGCGGTTTGGAGCACTCATTTCGATAGTGATTTCGTCGCTTTCTAAATTACTAAGCATTTCTAAAACAAACTTCGAGTTGAATCCTATTTCCATGTCTTCTCCAATGTAAGTACACATTAATGTTTCGTGCCCTTCGTTCGCAAAGTCTAAATCTTCAGCAGAAATCGTTAATTGGCTTCCTGTAATCTTTAAACGAATTTGATGCGTTGCTTTGTTAGCAAATACGCTTACTCGGCGAATAGCACCTAAAAAGGAGGTTCTATCAACCGTTAGTTTATTAGGATTTTGTTTAGGGATTACGGCTTCGTAATTAGGATATTTCCCATCAATTAAACGACATACTAAGTTAATATTTCCGAAACTGAAGTAAGCATTTGTTTTATTGAACTCTACTTTTACGGCATCGTCAATACCAGCCAATAATGTTTTTAATACATTCAATGGTTTTTTAGGCATAATGAAAGCCGCAGAAGCCCCTGCCTTAGCGTCATTACGCGTATAGCGAACAAGCTTATGCGCATCTGTTGCAACAAAAATAGAATTTTCTTCGTTGAACTGACAAAACACACCGCTCATTACAGGGCGTAAATCATCGTTACCAGTAGCAAAAATAGTTTTGTTAATTGCGTTAGCTAACACATCACTTTTAATGATTACGGAAGAAGCCGATTCTACTTTAGGTAATTTTGGATACTCATCACCATTGTGGCCAGTTAAGGTATAATCACCAGTTTCTGTTTTTAATTTGGCACTGTATTTTTTATTATCAATGATAAAAGAAATGGGTTGCTCTGGTAAATTACTTAAAGCTTCTAATAATGTTTTAGCTGGTATAGCAATGTTGCCGCTTTCTGATGCTTCTACCTTAATGCTAGTGGTAATGGTTGTTTCCATGTCGCTAGCAAACAACGTTAGTGTACCGTTATTTAATTCGAATAGAAAACAATCTAAAATAGGAATAGTATTACTAGAGTTTAAAACTCCGCTAATTGATTTTAAATGTTTTAGTAAAGTAGATGATGATACAACAAAGTTCATAGTGATATATTTAAGTTTTAAATTTACAGATATGATAAGAGTTAATGCTAGGTTTATCGTTGTACTTATAAACTATTTTTTAACAAAGAGTTTCGTTAAAATCTGAATCGTTAATCAGTTAAATATCCAAACTATAATTAGTTTTTAATGCATATTTAAGCAATAGAAACAGTAACTTTGCCGCATGCACAAAAAACAACAAAAACAAGCTAAGCCCCATCGCATCTTACTACAAGCAATTGTTAATGCGTTGGTAACTATTTTTAATGACGGAAAATTTGCGGATAAAGTGATTGAAAAAACATTAAAAGAAAATCCGAAATTTGGTGGTAGAGACCGACGCTTTGTAGCAGAAACAACATACGACATTGTTCGCAATTACCGATTAATAGCTCATTTAGCAGGTTCTGAAACGGATTTTTGGAAAATAGTGGGAACATATTTCATCATGGAACAATTGCCGATGCCTGATGAACGTGAGTTTGGAAAGTTAAATCAAAAAGATATTTTAGATAAGTATAAAGCCTTAACGGATCAAAAAATAATTCAATCGTATCCGGATTGGATCTGGAATTTGTGTGAAACGGAATTAGGAAAGGAAGTGTGGGAAACAGAAGCCAAAGCGTTGAATGAGCAAGCAGATGTGGTATTGAGGGTAAACACCTTAAAAACAAAAAAAGAAATTTTACAAAAACATTTAGCGGAGCAAGAAATAGAAGTTGAACCCATTGATGAGTTTACGGATGCCTTAGTTTTATTGAAACGACAAAATGTATTTCAAAATCAATTATTCAAATTAGGATTGTTTGAATTGCAAGATGCGGGTTCGCAAGCTATATCCGAATTTTTAGGCGTAGAGCCTGGAATGCGCGTGATAGATGCATGCGCAGGAGGTGGCGGAAAAACCCTACACTTATCGGCATTGATGCAAAACAAAGGTCGTATCATATCGATGGATGTGACGCAATGGAAATTAGATGAATTAAAAAAACGTGCACGCCGCGCCACAGCCAGTAACATTGAGCCGCGTTTGATTGAAGGAAGTAAAACCATCAAACGCCTTGAAAACACAGCCGATCGCTTATTGTTGGATGTGCCTTGTAGTGGATTGGGTGTAATTAAACGTAACCCTGATGCTAAATGGAAATTAGATATCGGGTTTATAGAAAGAACGAAAGAGCTTCAGCAAAAAATACTAAGTGAGTATTCGTTAATGACAAAAAAAGGAGGACAATTAGTGTATTCTACCTGTAGCATCTTGCCAAGCGAAAACCGCAAACAAGTAGATCAATTTTTAGCTGACAATAAAAATTTTGAATTAATAAAAGATAAATCTATTCTGCCAAGCCAAGGATTTGATGGGTTTTATATGGCATTGATTAAGAGAGTGTCGTAGAGTTGTTTAATTTAAAAGATTACAAGCTTGTTAGTAATAACATCAACAAGAGCGGAAATCCCAAAAAGTATTTCTAACTTCGATTTTAAGTTTAAGTTTTTAGTTTATCAAAAGCCCTAATGGAATAAACCATTAGGGCTTTTTCAATATTAATTTTTT
>JANYGR010000221.1 GCA_025359355.1 Bacteroidota bacterium
GCGGTGCTTCCAACGTTTGACTTGTCAGACAATGTGTTGAAACAAATGGAGCAACATACCAAAACAATTGCTGTTGCATTAAATACAGTTGGGTTATTAAACATACAATTCGCTATTAAAGATGAAATCGTATATATTATTGAAGCAAACCCAAGAGCCTCCCGTACCGTGCCTTTTATAGCTAAAGCCTACGATGAGCCTTATGTAAATTACGCAACTAAAGTAATGCTTGGCGCTAAAGTAAAAGACTTTAATTTCCAACCCAAGAAAAAAGGATATGCAATTAAAATCCCTGTATTTAGTTATGAGAAATTCCCTGAAATTCAAAAAGAATTAGGGCCAGAAATGAAATCAACCGGTGAGGCCATTTATTTTATTGATAGTTTACAAGATGAATATTTTCAAAATATTTACAGCGAACGTAATTTATATTTAAGTAAATAAAAATCAACAAACTTTTTATTTAATTTCAAAAGCCACAAATATTGTGGCTTTTGTGTTTTTAAATCATGTTTTGATCTGCAATGACTTTTGCTAATTTTCATTTAAAATATAATGTATATGTTTCCTGCATTTTTTACGCTTAATACCACAATAACGCACATCACGGTATATACGCCCTAAGCCTACCCAAATACCATAAGAATAAAAAAATCCGCTAAAATTGACATTAGGGTTATTATCTAAAGCATTTCTATATCCCGCCGATCCTGTAATTCCAAACCATTTAAATGGCTTTATTGTTATCCCAACACCTCCCCCAATAATAATGGTTCCGCCTTTTTTATCTAAAATAAGTTTGTTGGTTACCGCATCAGTTAGTTTTACATCATAGCCTCCTAAGCCTAATTCGAGAGGTAAATCCAATTCAAAATAACGTGTATCCACAAAAGCATATTGATAAAAAGCAGTTAAATAACTTAAACGAAGCGTTCGATTGACGGCAATGTATTTTTCATTTTTGGTAGTAAAATTTTGTTTAGCATTTGCCTGTAATGTATAAAAACCAAACCCAAGTGTATGCTTTTCTTTAAGAATAATCCCTAGTTGCAGACCTTGTACGTTAACCGGCGCATCTTTGATAAAAGAGTTTCGGTTATCTAAAGAAAAAAACGGACGCACTTTTCTGAAACGGTAGATGTGCGCGCTATCGGCATGAAGCTTTGCTTTTAAAGAATCTATTTTATGTTGTTTAATACTATCTTGTCCGAAGCCCACTTCAACAAATACTAAACTCAAAATTATACAAATAGTAATTCTCAATTTTTACTTTTTTAAGATGAATAAACCTAATCAAAATAAAAGAAATAACAAACAGTGTTTGATTTTCTGAGCTTATTAGACTGTAATTTCGAAAAAAGTTTAAAGCCTCAACGAAAATAAAAGGCACAAAAAATGGGTAAGCTACTTTCATCGCACCGCTACAACCATCTACCCTTGCTATGTTCCCATCCTGGGGGATTTGACAGGAGCTGGTCGTGAAAGACTTACCCACCGCAAAAATAGAAATTTTATTTCATTATTAGCATTATTTTGACAAAATTTGCATATTAGTTGATTATAGCTATTATTAATTATTTTATATGAATATTTCCGTTGTCATTCCTTTATTTAACGAAGAAGAATCGTTGCCAGAACTTCACGACTGGATTAAGCGTGTGATGGATGAGAACAATTATTCGTACGAAATTCTTTTTATTGATGATGGTAGTAAAGACAAATCCTGGCAAGTGATAGAAGCACTCTCTGCAAAAAACCCTTGCGTGAAAGCCATTAAATTTAGACGTAATTACGGTAAATCACCTGGCTTACATGTAGGCTTTGAAGCTGCTCAAGGCGACGTGATCATAACGATGGATGCCGATTTACAAGACTCTCCGGATGAAATTCCTGAGTTGTACAACATGATTACTTCTGGCAAATATGATTTAGTGAGTGGCTGGAAACAGAAACGTTTTGATAATACGTTTACAAAAAATATTCCCTCTAAACTATATAACTGGACCAATCGTAAAATATCAGGAATACAGTTACACGATATGAATTGTGGACTTAAAGCCTATCGTAAAGAGGTCATCAAAAGTATTGAGGTATATGGCGAAATGCATCGTTTTATTCCTGTATTAGCTAAAAATGCTGGTTTTTATAACATTGGCGAAAAGGTCGTGCAACATCAGGCTCGCAAATATGGCGTGAGTAAATTTGGCTGGGAACGCTTTATCAATGGCTTTTTAGACTTAATGACGATTACGTTTTTATCGAAATTCGGAAAACGCCCCATGCATTTTTTTGGATTAGTAGGTACTATCATGTTTATGATTGGGTTGTTTTCATCGCTATATTTAGGTTGTGATAAATTGTATCATGTGTGGAATCACTTATCTGCACGCTTATTAACTCAACGCCCATCCTTTTACATTGCGCTTACAGCAATGGTTTTGGGAACGATGTTGTTTTTAGCAGGGTTTATTGGAGAATTAATTTTACGTAACTCTGGCGATAGAAATCATTATTTATTAGATAAAAAAATAAACATAGTATAACTATGCCCGAAGAACAACCTCGACGAAAGCAAAGAATACCGCTGTCTCCCGAAGAGTTGCATTACTTTATCAAATTAAAAAAACTAAAAGAAGTAAAAAAGCTCGAACAATTTAAAGCAACTTCTTTTTATAAAATAGTTAATACCTTAAATATTAGTTTAGCAGCAGTTGTTACGTATTGCGTGCTAAGTATTTTAATGCTTTCCACTTGGCAAAAAACATACATTCAAGAGTATGCTATGACGTTAGGAAAGTTAGTTCCAGAAACCGATCAGTATACCATTTCAGAAATTCATCTACAAACAATGTCAGGAAACGAATTTATAATTAAGACGGATTACCTATTTATAGAGCCAAAAGTGGGTCAACCTGTATTTTTAGGCAAGGATTTTATTTTTAATAAAACACTTAAGGCGAAATTGAGTTATGATAACAGGGCATTTTGGAGCATTAACGCGTATGCTTCTTTGAGCGTATGTTTATTTGCTTTAGGCATAGGGTTTTATATTTATAGATACAATAAACACTTAACTGTAAACGGCCTATTAACGGCGTTTGGCTTGTTTGGTTTAGCTTGTTTGTATTTTATACTCATTTAATTAAATCGAAAACAAATCATCTTCATTCAAATTCCAATCAATAGGTTTAATATGATTTGCTATTAAATAAGCATTTGTTTTAGAAAAATGTTTACTGCCAAAAAATGCGCCGCGAGCTAATGGAGACGGGTGAGCAGCTTCTAAAATTAAATGTTTACTAGCATCAATCAGTGGCGATTTTGTTTTGGCATAATTTCCCCATAATAAAAACACAACGCGTTCTTTTTCATCCGAAATAAGGTTAATAACCGCATCAGTAAAGGTTTCCCAGCCTTTTTTTTGATGACTACCTGGTAATCCTTCTCTTACGGTTAATGTGGCGTTTAATAACAAAACACCCTGTTGTACCCATTTTATTAAGTTTCCATGGGTTGGAATGGGACTGTTGTTGTCTGTATGTAATTCTTTAAAAATATTTTGTAAAGAGGGTGGAACCTTAACCCCTTTATTTACTGAGAAACTTAAGCCATGAGCTTGATTTAAACCATGGTAAGGATCTTGACCTATAATAACAACTTTTACATCATCAAAAGGTGTTAATTCAAACGCTTTGAAAACATCTTGTTCCTTTGGAAAAATGGTGTGTGTTGATTTTTCTGACTCTAAAAAATCAGTAAGCGCTATAAAATACGACTTTTTGAATTCTTTTTGTAGATGGGATTCCCAGCTTTTACTGATGTTTTGGAGATACATGGGAGTTGTTGATTTATTTTAGTAAAATAGTTTCAAAATGTGATACCATTTATTTTGAACTTAGGTAAAATGTTTTATATTTGTTACTCTTAAAACCTTAAAAATATGAAAAAATTAGCTTTACTATCTGTTTTATCAATCGCTTTTTGTGCAACTGTTTCTTCTTGCAAATCGCACGAAAAATGCCCTGCTTATTCTAAAGCTAATACAGCATCTTCTTCAAAAAAATCAGTGTAATTTAGTATGCTTTGGCATCCATTAACTGATATTAATCAGTTACACGATATTATACAATTATCTAAAGAACAGTCTTCTCAAAAGTTGACTGTTCTTTTGTTTAAGCACAGTACCAGATGCTCCATCAGCTCGATGGCGCTTAATCGTTTTGAAAATAAATGGAAAGACGATGAAACTGTTCAAACCTATTATTTAGATTTATTAAATCATCGCGATGTTTCTAATGAAATAGCATCGTTACTTCAAGTAGAACACGCTTCCCCACAAGTATTGTTAATCCGTAACGGAAAATGTTTTTATCACAATTCTCATAATGGTATTAATGTCAATGAGATTTTAGAAGCGATTGCTGCTGCGTAACTTTTATTAACTATTTATGGCAAAACACGAACTGATTAATGTACTCTATGTTGATGACGAAGAAAATAATTTAAAATCTTTTATAGCTACTTTTAGAAGGCATTTTAATGTGTTTACTGCTCTTTCTGCAAAAGATGCGGAGATAACTCTTGCGGCAAACGACATTCACGTATTAATTACTGACCAACGTATGCCTATAAAATTAGGGACAGAATTATTGGTTGACTCTGTAAAAAAATACCCTGAGCAAACCAGAATTATTATAACAGCGTTTAACGAAACCATAGAAATAAAAGAAGCGATTAAGAAAGGGTATGTTTTTAGGTCGATGGAAAAGCCTTGGAATGAAGAAGAATTGAAAGATGCAATAATGTTGGGTTACGAATCTTATATTTGGAAAATCACTAGGAAAAAAATTATAAATGATTTAAACAATAGCGCCAACCGCAGCTTAGATTAATACAAAAATAGGCGGACCATCATCGCCAACAATAAAATTTTTTCTGTATTGCCTTACTTCTATTTCTAAATCTGCTATTCTTAAATTCATCATTTTTATTCTCCATTGTAGTTGTTCAATTAAAGCAGTATCAATATCCTTATTTTCTGCTATTTTCACTTCGGAGTTAATGTGCTGATAATTTAAAAAATCATTTGGAGTAAGATTAAAAGAATTACAAATAGTAGTTAAAATCTTATCTGAAAAATTTACTTTCCCACACTCAATTTTACTATAGTTTTGCTGTGTAACTCCAAACAAGATGGCAGCTTCTGCTTGCTTCATGTTATTTTTTTCACGCAAATCTTTCAAATGTTTTCCTAAATAAACATTTATATAATTTTCCATACGGCATAATTTTGCACACTAATTTATAACATAACACATGATTAATAGAATTAAAGTTCAATATTCTTCCTTTATCCCTGCTTTTTTTCAATATACAACCATATAGGGTGTACAAAACATGGTTTTTAGTTTGGCTGTCGACGAATTTTTTAGAAATCTTGCCAAATAATTTTTTGAAAACCTCATTTATGAAAAAAACCCTATCCTTTGCCATTGTTTGCTTATCCTTTAGCATAGCTTCGCAAGCGCAAACCGTAACAACCACAACTATTACGGGTAACTTAAAAGTAAGCGATTCCTTACATGTAATAAATAATATTTCTACCAAAGGAAGTGTATCTGCTGTTGGGGATGTAACAGCAACCGGCGAAATAGTATCGAAAGACACCATGCGAGCCCAAAAAGATATTTTAATTGACGGTAATGCTATAGTTGGCGGTAATATGAAAGTTGCTGGAACTAGTAATTTAACTAACCTAAAAGTGTCAGGTTCAATAAATATAAATACATTGCCACCTGCGGTAATTGACCCTTGTTTACAACTAATATTAGCGCAGCCGGTCCCAAGTGGTGGTAGTGTGCTTATGGCACTAAGTCCAGTGCAAATTAAAAATTTAGAATTCACTTTAGACGCCAACCCTTGCCCAACTCCTCCAGTAATTCCCTTTACTTGGCAAACATACGGTAACCATGTAAACAGTAATAACCGTTGGATAGGAACGATTGAAAATTTTGATTTCAATATAAGAACAAATAACTTATTACGCATGAGTGTTAAAAATAATGGTACTGTTAATTTATTTACATTGAATGCAACAACTACTGGAGCTTTGGTTATTAAAAATAACGACTTAAATAAAAATGTATTTAAAATACAAAATAATGGAGCTACTTATATAGGCACAGAAAATGTAACTAATGGTCCTCACACAGATGCGCTATTAACAGTTAGTGGCAAAGTAGCTTGTAAGGAAATTCGTGTATTTGATAATGGAAGTGGTTATTGGGCAGATTTTGTATTTGATAAAAACTACAAATTAATGCCATTAAAAGAGGTTGAGGCCTATTACAATATAAATAGCCATTTGCCAAACATACCGACTGCTAAGGATATAGCAACAGATGGAAATGATTTAGCAAAAACAGATGCTTTGTTGTTACAAAAAATAGAAGAACTAACTTTATATATTGTACAACAACAGAAAGAAATTGAGGCACTGAAAAAAGAAATGAGAAAATAAATTTAAGGATGTTTAAATATACCCTAAAAGTTATACCTAAAATTTAAATACAAATACTTATTAATTTTTTTATATGAAACGAATCCATTTTTTATGCTTGTTTACACTTTTAACTTTTGTAGCAGAAGCACAAAACATATATGTACATAACAAATATTGGTATTACAGAACAAGATTACGAAATGATTTTATGAAGGTGGGTGTGGGCACAGGTTGTAGTATCCCTATGGAAGAACGAGGAATTGATTATCATCCTTATGGTGACCCAACAAGCCCATCTTACGGGTATCCAGGATTTGACTTTAGTGATCCAAATAGTGGGGCTCAAGCAAAGTGGGGCGATGCCATGGGAGAATTAGGTTATTATATTGGCACCTTGGCAATGGAATACCATTTACTGGTTAAAAATAATCAGGAAACAGATTCGGTAAGATATGAATTATATTGCGCTTTAGAAGCCTTGAACCGGATAGATTATAATGCAGAATATAGTTATTCTCAAGCAATTAATTTTACAACTTATTTCCAAAATGCATTTAATGGATTTATGCTAAGGGATGATGTTCCTTCAAATTTCATTACTAATAATTTAAAAAGTTTTAATTACTTTGGCAACAAAGGATTTTGCAGCAAGATTAAATTAAACAGTCTCGAAGGATCATCAGGGATGGGAGCAATAACATCTAACTATGGAGGTTCATATATTAGCCAAGATAATTGGTATAATTGTTTGGTTGGTTTGGCCTTAGTTCGAAAGTTTGTGCCTTCAGGAGTTACGTATAATTCTGCCAGTTTTATGGATGGAAATGGATCTGACATCAATCAAGAAGCTTTTTCTATCGCTTTACGGGTAATGAATTATTTTAAAAAAGATGCTGCCTGGAATTTGATGTATCCAGAAACCGTACCTCATTTTATAGGAAGTAATAGTGGAGGGACAGCAACTTTTTTAGCTTTTCCACATGCAGAGGCATTAAACAAAATGGATCAAAACAAATGGGGTAATTATGTGAAGCCAGATGCACTTTCGTTTAACACTTCTTGCGAATATAATACTTGGCGGCACGATGGTAGTTGGCTAACTCAATTGTATAAAAATGGATTTGTGATACCTTGGATGTATACGAGTTATCAAATGTCGTCGCACGCATCCGGCACTCTTGGTAATATTTATACACAATTACCTTTAATTATAATGCCAAATGCAGAGGCAAATTATAAATTCCTTCAATTATATATGCATCAAACCCATCCAGATGCTGCGGTTATGATTTCTAATATATCAGCCGTGTGTAATTGCGAATATTTGTTTAGTGGAGTGGGTACAAAAAGTAGACTTCAGTTACATATTAATGATTATGGGTTATGGCACGCTGAATTATTAAGGGTAGTATTGCACGGTAATGAAGATTGTGGCACCACAAAATTGAATATGAATTATTTTGCAAATGCTACCGATTTATTAAATTCGGCGCCCTGCCAAGGACCATATTGTTGGACCGCATCAAATCTTATAAACTATGGCCCAGTAGCACCTTACGAATGGAGTACAACCAGTCGATTAGATCATCCTCAGCGAAGAGGGAATGGTAATAATTACTTTATTGGGGAATATAATGGATTAGATTACATGTTTTATCATAACTTAGTATCGGTTATAAATGCAGATTATTTTAATGACCCTAATGTAGATAGAATGGTAGATTTAGGAAGGAGACATATTACAACTAATTACCCAACAACGGTTAATGGTCAGCCATGGGGCACCACAGCAAACCCTGCCACCGTTAAAGCTTATGAGTATATTGTAACGAGTAATAATGTAGGCGTAGGTGGCGACGTAACCTATTTAGCTGGAAAAGAAATTGAAATTAGGCCAGGCTTTGGCACGGGTGGGGGTAATTTTACGGCGGCTATTCAACATTTTGAATGTAATGAAATATTAACAAACCCTATTAACTCTGCCGTTAATGCAAGGGCGGGGCATACGGACACTACTAAAAATGGTCAAACGATATATCCCGATTTAATGGCAACCAGCTATGAAACTAAAAAAATACCGATAATTACACCACTTACAAAACAAGTAGATGAAAAACCTACAGTGGCGTTAGCATTAGTGGATGGATCTACTAAAAAAG
>JANYGR010000225.1 GCA_025359355.1 Bacteroidota bacterium
TTTTGGCTTGTTGAACAAGTGTGTTGTAAGTTTTTTTTGGTTCATGTTAGTTTGTTTATATATTTATAAAAACAAAGAACTGATTTTAATCCAACATAAACTAACACGGCTACCGAAGGTTTGGTTCAACAGCACCTTTGCCTAATGCGGGCGGACAACTAAGCATTTGCAAAAGCGGTCGCTCCGCGAAAGACTCCCGATATCTATCGGGATATTTTCGCTTTGCAAAAGTCCAATAAGCAGTTATCTTTGTTAATACCATTTCGGCAAGACACAGTTTCAAATAAAACTGTTGATTAGCGAGAAAACGTTATAAACAATAAGCGCAAACATCAAACTATGAAAGAATATTTAAGCAGACACAAACGCTTTGGAATAATACTCGCAGGTATTATCGCTCTTAATTTTGTTTACGGTTTTGACGTGCGATTTACAATCATCAATCTTCTTTGGATTTTTATTAGCGTTGTTAAAATTGACTAATGAAAAAAATATTAATTTTTTGTACGAGTAACAAATGTATTATTAGATTATAAATTATTAGATTGAAATCCCATTCAAATCAGTTGTTAGCACTTCGCTCATGTAATCAAAAAACGGGCGCATATTTTTAAACGTTTGATTGGCTTCCTTTAAAAATGTTTCACTTAATACTTCTTGGTCTGTAAATTTTCTAATCACTAAAAACTGTTTGTAGCGTAATAAATCAATGCCTTCGTTTTCCGCGTCAAATCCTTTAGGCGTTGTTTTTAATTGTTCGCCTTGCAAGATTCCAAAAGTAGAAATAAAGGATTTACTTTTTAAAATTTTTCGTAATGGTGTTGCATCATAAGCAATATCATCACGAACACGTTTTAAATCTTCGGGGTTTGGCGACCAAAATCCTCCTGCTATAAAACTGTTACCAGCTTCGATGTGAAAATAATAACCGCCACGACGTTGTTTGGTAGCTCGTTTAAAACTCCCGCTCCAATTCGATTTATAAGGAGTCTTGTCGTTTGAAAAGCGAGTGTCTCTATAAATGCGATGCAAACTTTTTTTACCAGAAGGCGTTTCAATCACATCATGTGTGTTAAGCTCTTCTAATAAAGTATCTGCAAATGTTTCAATATAACTTTGTTCTTTTATAAATTCATTTTTATGTATAGCAAACCAATCTCTGTCGTTATTTTTTTTTAATAATTTAAGAAATGCCACGCTAGAGGCAGGAATAACAGGCGCTTGTTGTTTAATATGTTTAGCCATAAAATAATGATTGATGTAATTTTCTTTTATTTAGTTCCGATGTAATACTATTTTTGATTTTTGAGAGCCGCATTCAATTATATATATACCTTCTGTTAATACAGATAAATCAAGTTGATTGACACCAATCGTCATTTTAAAAATAGCAACAACTTCACCAATGATATTGTATAGGTATGCTTGTTTGGCATCAGTATTAACTAAAGAAATTATTCCAGATGTAGGATTTGGATAAAGAGAAAGTTCAGATTTATTTGATTCGAAATTAGGAATGCTAGTTGTTAATAGGGTGCCCATTTTCATACCATTTCCAAAACTACTAACCCATAACTCATTGGCATTATATGGATTAAAAAATACACGCTCTGGTTGTTGAAATGGATAGCTGGAAACATTTGAAAATACTGGCGTTGTAGCATTGATGTTATTGGAGATCCATAAGCCTTGAGTCTCTGAGGTTAAATATATTTGATTTGGATTTGTAGGATTAAATGTAATAGATGTTACTCGATCAATCGTTGTACCTGTTAGTTTGATCCAAGAAGCGCCTCTATTTGTTGTTTTATACAAGCCACCTAATCCATTTGGTGCGCCACCCCAACCACTGAAAACGCATGCATACCAAGTGTTTTGAGTTGCATCATTGGGATCAATTACAATATCCTTTGTCCAATAATACATACCTGCATCCGAAACATCAGCCCAGCTATTACTTATTGGATTAAATACAAATACTCCCGAACTGGCTGTAAACGCTGTTGTTCTGCGTCCAGAATATGTACAAACAACTTTTCCATCATTTAAAACAACTATACTTGCAGGATGTTTTTCGGTACGTGGAGGATTCGGTAATAACGTCCAAGTAGAAGATGCTAATAAATTTAAATTTGTGGTTTTGTATATGCCACCAACACCGCTACCTCCAGCATAATGAATAACACTGGCATAAGCAACATTTGGGTTTG
The DNA here is from genome assembly GCA_025359355.1 of Bacteroidota bacterium. GTDB lineage: Bacteria > Bacteroidota > Bacteroidia > B-17B0 > Aurantibacillaceae > UBA4416. The sequence goes on from JANYGR010000225.1 coordinate 2,211, forward strand.
TTGGATCTATCGCAATCCAAAAAACAGGATGATTAAATACATGTAAGTCTTGCCAAGTAGCGCCATTGTTTGTTGAGTATATTAATTTACCATTACTATCTGACGCATCTAGCTGAGCATCGGCTAAACGTGTACTTTGATACATATCGTGTATGTTGGAAGTAGCTGCAAATAGAGTTCCTGTTGTTGGATGTTGTGCAACTCGGTATGTTGAGTTGGCCGTATTTCCTGTGTAATTATACGACCATGAATTTCCAGCATCAGTACTTCTTATACCTTTTATATCTGAATAACAAGCCCACATGTTAGTTGCATTTATCCAATGTACTTGCCAACAGGATGTGTTTTCTATACCGCAACTTTGGTAACTAGCATTTGTTGGCGTTTGCGCATTCATAGCATGTTGCCCAGAAGTATTGACATAAGCTTGTTGCCAGCTTGTGCCTCCATTAGTTGTTTTATGTACAAAACCAAAATCTCCAAATACCACATCATTTGCATTGTTAGGCGCAACAGCTATGGCAAATGGACATTCTCCGTAACTCCAGCCTCTATCGCCACCTTGTCCGCTCCATCCAGTATTGATGTTTAAATTATTAGTTGTATTAAATATTTGATTCCAACCTGTACCTGCATTTGTTGTTTTAAGAACAATGGGTTCTGAACTGGTATTACTCCCTGCTAAATAAACGGTATTAATATCATTTCTTGCCATTCCCACAAACATTGGAAAATCAACACCACTATTAATTCCTGTCATTTTAGATGTCCAATTTCCAACGCCATAATCAACGGAATAAACACCAGCCATAAAACCATAATAATCAGAACCAACGACGCCCACATAAATATTCCCAACGTCAGCTGTGATACAAAAAAAGCGTGTTGTAGTCCCAACTTTAGCACCTGCGAAAGACCATATTCTGTCGTTTGTTGGTAAACCCGCTATAGTTGCTGTGTTCCAGGTTATACCTGAATTAGTAGAAACTAAAACACCATCATTTGTACCAATATAAATATTAGCGCCGTCAAAAAATACGCCACCAACCACATTGCCCGAACCAGAAGACAAGGCTGTATGAATTAAAGTAAAGGTTGTTCCGCCATCATTTGAAAAATAAATAGCACCATAATATGAAATAATAACACGATTAGGATTATTGTAATCTGCATCAATACTAAATGTTTCCTCTGTGTTGTCTGGATTTCCTATTAGAGCAGTCCACGTAACACCATTATCAGTGCTTTTCATGGGAACAATCATATTATTTGCGTAACTAATACTGTACAATAATCCCGATGTGGAAGTGTAACACACTTTAGAATTATGTCCTGCAATCAATTGCTGAAAATTTACTTGATTATATGTTTGTCCAAAATCTGTGGTGTGAAATAATTCACCCATATCGCAAGCGACATAATATTCGTTATTGTTTGCCGGATTAATTGATAGGGCAAATAAGGCGCCACCACCACCAATGCCTTTAGAACTGAATGATGAAGGTTGTGCTTTGATAATAGTAAGGCAACCAAAGAATAAACATAAAATGCAGTAATATTTTTTCATCTTAATAAATTTAATTAACTATTAAATTTATAAATAAAAAAGCAGAATACTCCATATCTAATTTTTTTAATTCAAATTAATTTACAAAAAAATAGTGGCAACAATGTACCACTATCTTTCATTTTAAATGAAAATAGAATTAAGCATGTTCTTCCCAAATGCTTGCTAAATGAACAATAGTTTGAGTAGCTAATTGCATATCTTGCACGCTTACCCATTCTTGTTTGCTATGAAAAGCGTGTTCACCAGCATAAATATTAGGGCAAGGTAATCCCATAAATGATAAACGAGAACCATCTGTTCCACCACGAATGCTTGATAATACTGGAGTTACGCCAGTACGTTTAATTGCCTCTAATGCATAATCTACCACATGATAGCAAGTGTCTAGCATGTCTTTCATGTTTCTGTATTGCTCTGTTACTTTAAAATCGTAACTCGATTTTTTATAGTTCGTTAAAACAGATTTAGTGATCTCTTCTAACTCTGCTTCTAAGGTTTTTAGTGTTGGCGTATCAAAAGCACGAATAATAAATTTAATTTCAACTTTTTCTAATCCGCCATTAATAGCTACTGGATGCATAAAAGGCTCTTTCTTTTCAGTAGTTTCAGGAGTTTTGTTTTTTGGAATACGATTCACAATTTCGGCAGCTATCTTAATAGCATGTTCCATTTTATTTTTTGCAAAACCAGGATGTGTTGGTAAACCGTGAATTGTAATAGTAACGCCATCGGCGCTAAAAGTTTCATTTTCTAAATGCCCACGAGATTCGCCATCCATGGTATAACCATATTGAGCACCTAATTTTTTTATGTTTACTTTATCTGCACCTCTTCCTATTTCTTCATCTGGTGTAAATAAAATACGAATAGCGCCATGTTTTATTTCAGGATGATTCATTAAATAATTTGCGGCATCCATAATTTCAGCTAAGCCCGCTTTATTATCTGCTCCTAATAAAGTTGTGCCATCCGTTGTAATAATATCATTCCCTAATTGCCCTGCTAAATCAGGATGTTCGGCAAACTTAATAATTTGTGTTTTATCATTTGGTAATACAATATCATTGCCATTATAGTTAGCATGAATAATAGGATTTACATTTTCTCCACTACAATCGGGCGAAGTATCCATGTGAGAACAAAAACAAATAACAGGTACTTGCTTTGTGGTATTGCTTGGAACAGTCGCATAAATGTAGCCGTGCTCGTCCATTTCGGCATCTTTAATTCCCATGGCTAGTAATTCTTCCACTAATAATTTGCCTAAGTTTTTTTGTTTCATTGTACTTGGGCACGTTTCCGAATTAGGATCCGATTGCGTATCAATTTTTGCATATCTAATGAAACGCTCTGTTACTGTGTGTTTGTAGGTTGTGAAGTTCATGGTTTTTATTTATTTCAACACAGAGTTTCAGAGATTCTGAGAACACTGAGATTCTGTGTTATATTGTTTATTTAGTTATTATAATTTTTTTTGATATTCTCTGCGAACTCTTTAACTCTTTTTCTCTGTGTTGACAAACTATAAATTATCAATAAAATAATTCGTGATTTTTTCCATTAAGTGTGCTCTGTCTTTTCCTAAAACATTATGTTCGTGTCCAGGATATAAATAGAAGTCGAGCTGAATGTCTTTATCTACCGCTTTTTTCTGATATAAAATACTATGTTGCAACACAACTACAGGATCTTGTGCGCCATGTATCATTAATAATTTCCCTTTTAATTTATCTACATAATTTAATAAATTATTTTTTTCGTAACCCTCTTTATTATCTTGCGGAGAATCCATATAACGCTCCGTGTACATGATTTCGTAGTATGTCCAATCAATAACTGGCCCACCAGCAGCAGCTACTTTAAATATTCCTGGATTACGTGTCATTAAGGAAGTTGTCATAAAACCACCAAAGCTCCATCCGTGAACGCCTAATCTATTGGCATCTACATAAGGTAATGATTTTAAATAAGCAACGCCTGATAATTGATCTTCCATTTCTTTAGTGCCTAATTGGCGATGTGTGGCTTGAGAAAATGCTCTTCCTCTGTAATCTGTGCCTCTACCATCTACAGTAAATATTATAAATCCTTTCTCTGCCATGTATTGATACCAAAGTTCTCCGCCCGCCATCCAAGTATTAGTAACCAATTGCGAGTGAGGGCCATTATATAAATATACTAATACAGGATATTTTTTAGTTGAATCAAAATCAACAGGTTTAAACAAACGACAATACAAATCAGTGCCTTCGTTATTTTTAATAGTAAATAAATTCCATTTGCCTAATTTGTAATCTTTGATAGGATTTTCGGCTTTAAAGATAGAGGTTGATTTTTTGGAACTTGTATTTATTACAGAATATTCTCTTGGTGTATAAGTGCTACTAAAATTATCTATCACATAATTTCCTTTTGTATTTATAACGCAAGTATGAACTCCACTTCCAGACGTTATTTTTTTCACTTCCGCTGATTTTATATTAACGCTGTAAAAGTCTTGATTAACAGGGCTTTCAGCATTAGCGTGAAAAAACAACTGTTCTCCTTTTTCATCAAATCCATTTTCGGTTTTCACTTCCCAATTTCCTTTGGTTAATTGTTTAATTAGTTTTCCAGAAATATCATATAAATAAAAGTGATTAAATCCATCTCTTCTACTTTGCCAAATAAATTGAGAAGAATTGTTTTTTACAAATAACATTGGATGAAGAGGCTCTGTATATTTATCATCATGTTCTTCAAACAACGTGCGAATATAATTTCCTGTTAATGCATCGTATTCATTTAATTTCATGTCGTTTTGCGTGCGACTTAAGATAGCAATGTATATGTGTTTTTCATCAGGACTCCATGCAACATTCGTTAAGTATTGTTCTTTATCGTTGGTTATTGAGCCCGCCGAAATATCGGTTTTTACATACCATGTTTTATTATTTTTTAAATCATAAATCCCTAAAGTAACCCAGTGGCTTTGATTTCCAGCCATTGGATATTT
>JANYGR010000203.1 GCA_025359355.1 Bacteroidota bacterium
AGAACTCTTATCATTAATTTTATAGTTAACCGCTAAACGTGGCTCTGGGTTATTATAAGCAGCAATGGTTTGATTGTTGGTGATTTTTTCTTCTTTCACTAAAGGCTTACTTTCATTAGGAATCGTATCACGATATGTATATTTTGTTCCTTGCCCTATATAGTTGAAGAACGACCAACGTATGCCATATTGGACGCTTAAACGGCTATTAATTTTTTGTTCGTTATCAATGTATCCGGCATACTCTACTCCATATTGATTAGGTGAACTAATATTCCTATCAATACCGTCTGCTGTAGTAAGTATAGCCTTCCCAGGATTAAAGGTAAATAAGATGGCTTGTGCTCCAAATTTAATGGTGTTCTTACTATTCAAATAATAGGTAAAATCGGGCTTCACACTATAATTAATAATATTGGATGTCCAATCAAATTTTTGTCCGTTACCTTCGCTCGTAAACCCTAAATTATACTGGTAGTTACTGTAAAATGACGTTAAATTCATAAACAATTTACTGTTGAAAATATGATTCCAGCGTAAGGAAGCTGTGCTATTTCCCCAATTAAATTTAAAGCCTGCGCCAAATACATCTCTACCAAAATAACCGCTGGCAAAAACTGTGTTTTTATCATTTATACGCCAATTGAATTTAGCTGTTAAATCATAAAAATAAAATTTAGCATCTTTTAATCCTGCTTGATTAGCAAGGAATGGCTTTGCCAACACATCAATATAACTACGACGCGCTGCTACAATAAAGGAGGCTTTATCTTTTAAGATCGGGGCTTCAATGGATAAACGACTGAAAATGGTACCTAGTCCGGCATTCACTTCCATTTTTTTATTATTTCCTTCTTTCATTCTAATATCTAAAATAGAAGACGCTCTACCGCCGTATTGAGCAGGAATACCGCCTTTGATTAATTTCACATCTTTTACTGCATCTGGATTAAACACCGAAAAGAAACCAAATAAATGCGACGAATTATATACAGGCGCTTCATCCATCAATACTAAATTTTGATCGATATTACCACCACGCACATTAAAGCCACTGGCACCTTCTCCAACGGTAGTAACCCCTGGCAACAATTGTATACTTTTAATAATATCAACCTCACCAAATAAGGCGGGCATTTTTTGAATTTGTTTAATATCTAATTTAGACACACTCATTTCCATGCTAGTAACATTTTTATCGTCTTTTTCAGAAGATACTTCCACCTCAGCTAATTCTTTTCCTTCTTCAGCTAACTCATTACTGATGGTTTGATTAGCAATAAGATTAATAGGCACAAATACTGTTTTATATCCTAAATAAGAAAACACAACCGTATCCTGTCCTTTAGGTAAGGTTAACGAATAAAACCCATAAGCATTAGTACTTGTAGCTAACTGCGAATTCTTCTTGTAGACAGTTACGCCTATTAAAGCCTCCCCATTTTTAGCGTCCTTTAAATAGCCACTGATGGTAAATTTTTCTTGGGCACTCATGCCGAAGATGGCACAAACAAAGAATAGTAATATTATCTTTTTCATATAATGTTTAATTGAGGCGATAAATGTAGGAAACTTATTTTCATTTTAAAGTTTCCTGAATATTAATTTTACCGTTTATAACGAAAATATAACACCAATAGTATGTGATTGTTTAATAAGAATAGCTTAATCAGATTTTTTAGTATGAATAATCATCCTCGTTTTTTTACTAATCGCAATGTTTATCGCTAAAAGCAATTGCCCTACAACCATTATAAGTATCAATAGCAACACGATTTTTGTTAATGTTAAACCATTATTAATTCTGCGTAAAATGTAGTTGGTGTATAGCGATCTATTGTTCTTTGCGCTTGATTTATACAAATTGGTACAATTACCAATGGCACGATGGTCATTATATAATGTGCGGTTGTCAAAAACGTAGATGTTAGCTATTTTAAAAAATTAGTGGAATATTTTTTATTTTCTTTTTAATTCAATCAAAAAGAAACAAGGTAAATGTGAAATACCTATTTGAGCCAGCAAGTGGTCAGTTCAAGTCAATTTTTTATTTTAATCCATTAGCGGACGGAAAGATATAAAAAAAGCAATAAAATCCTCCATAAGCATTGATTTTATTGCACTTTCATTTTTTATAAAATGGTCAGCCCCCCTCAAAAATTAACTGGTGTTGAAAAGTAAAGATTCTTGAGTATT
>JANYGR010000204.1 GCA_025359355.1 Bacteroidota bacterium
GTATAAAGCAAATGAAGTCGTTTGGAATGCTAAATTCACGCCTATTAAGCAAATTCCCAATAAAGATGGCAGTATTTCCATTGATATGAGAGATATTCATTTAATAGATCGTTTATAATTAAGTATGAAGTTGTGTATTGCCGAAAAACCTAGTGTTGGAAAAGAAATAGCGCGTATCTTAGGCGCTAATAATCGTCGTGATGGTTTTTACGAAGGCAATGGTTATTTAATTAGTTGGACGTTTGGCCATTTTTGTACGCTCAAATCACCCGACGATTATAGTGATGATTGGAAACGTTGGGACTTGAATTTTTTACCGATGATCCCCCCTAAATTTCAAATTAAATTGATTGATAATTCAGGAGTGAAAAAACAATTTTCGGTATTACAAACACTCATCGCTCAATGCACAGAAGTAATTAATTGCGGTGATGCTGGTATTGAAGGGGAATTGATACAAAGGTGGGTGCTTGCTAAAGCCTTGTGTAATAAGCCTGTTAAGCGATTATGGATTTCATCAATGACTGATGAAGCTATTAGAGAAGGATTTCAAAATTTAAAAGAAGGTACGGCTTACGATTTATTGTATGCCGCAGGAAATGCGCGTGCTATCGGAGATTGGCTATTAGGAATGAATGCCAGCCGTTTATATACCGTGAAGTATGCTAACGGCAAAGGTGTGTTATCTATAGGTCGGGTGCAAACGCCAACATTAGCGTTAATTGTAAATCGGTATAATGATATTTTAAATTTTAAATCGGAAACGTATTGGGAATTGAAAACAAATTACCGAGAGGTTATTTTTAATTCGACTAAACGAAAATTTACGATTAAAGAAGATGCTGTAAAAATTTTAGAAGAAATAAAACATAAAGAATTTGAGATTGTTTCATCTACTAAAAAAAACGCAAACGAACAACCTTTGCCATTATTTGATTTAACTGGTCTTCAGGTAGAGTGTAATAAGAAATTTAATTTCACGGCAGATGAAACATTAAAACATATTCAAAAACTGTACGAACAAAAATTAGTGACTTATCCAAGGGTTGATACAACCTACTTGCCCGAAAATATGCATCCCAAAATAAAACAAATATTGCAGGACATGCGACCCTATGGAAAATACACGGCGGCGTTATTAGATAAGCCAATTCGAAAAAGTAAAAAAGTATTTGATGATACAAAAATAACAGATCATCACGCTATTATTCCAACGGGTATTGAGCCGTATTCGAGTATGCCAATCGCGGAGAAGCAAGTGTATGATACAATTGCCAGACGCTTCGTGGCAGCATTTTATCCCGATTGTGTGGTTTCTAATACCACTGTTTTGGGAGATGTAGATGGTAATGAATTTACAGCAACAGGTAAAGTAATTTTAGAAGAAGGATGGCGCGTGTTATATCCTAAAAAAGAGACAGATGAAAAAGACGACGATGTGCAAACGATGCCATTATTTGTGAAAGGAGAAAAAGGAAAACATACCCCTGATTTACAAGAAAAACAAACGCAACCGCCCAAGCAACATACGGAAGCAACCTTGCTGAGAGCTATGGAAACAGCGGGAAAGCAAGTAGATGATGTGGAATTGAGAGAGTTGATGAAAGACAATGGCATAGGAAGACCATCGACAAGAGCTAATATTATTGAAACATTATTTAAACGCAGTTATGTAACGCGCCAAAAAAAGAATTTAATTCCAACGATTACAGGCATAGAATTAATAAAAACGATTAATAATGAATTACTTAAATCGGTTGAATTAACAGGCATTTGGGAAAAGAAGCTTCGACAAATAGAAAAAGGAGAATACAATCCGCAAGTGTTTTTGGAAGAAATGAAACAAATGGTAAGTGAGTTAGTGAGTGAAGTTAAGTATGAAAATCGTTCTAAAATAACGATTGAAGAAGTTGTGAAAAAAGAAGTTCCTTCTAAGTCTCCGCCAAAGAGTGATACTTCGCAAAGCGATATCATGATTAAAGAAAAGAAACAAGTAGTTAAAAAAACGGAAGCAATAAAAACAATCGTTGAAGAAAAAATTAGTTGCCCTAAATGTAAACAAGGAATTATCATTAAAGGTAGAAATGCTTATGGTTGTAGCGCGTTTAAGGCAGGTTGTAATTTTAAAATAGACTTTGAATTTTTACAAAAAAAATTAACGGAGAAACAAATAGTTACACTCCTTCAAAAAAAGAAAACGCCTGTCATTAAAGGATTTGAGTTAAATGGAGCTAAAGTGAATGGAAGCATTATATTGAATGAGCATTATCAAGTTATATTAGAGCAAGAGTATTAATTTTTAAGTATATCAAAACTAATTTTTATCCATTAGCGGACGGAAAGATATAAAAAAAGCAATAAAATCCTCCATAAGCATTGATTTTATTGCACTTTCATTTTTTATAAAATGGTCAGCCCCCCTCAAAAATTAACTGGTGTTGAAAAGTAAAGATTCTTGAGTATT
>JANYGR010000209.1 GCA_025359355.1 Bacteroidota bacterium
AATACTCAAGAATCTTTACTTTTCAACACCAGTTAATTTTTGAGGGGGGCTGACCATTTTATAAAAAATGAAAGTGCAATAAAATCAATGCTTATGGAGGATTTTATTGCTTTTTTTATATCTTTCCGTCCGCTAATGATATAAAATCAAAAAATTATTGTCAAAAGAACTAGTTCTTAATAAACTTCTGTTTTGAAATTACTTCATTAAAACTATTAAGTACTTCCACATAGTAAACTCCAAATTTCAGGTCATCTACAAAGATCTCATATTGGGTAACACCTCCATGAACATCATTATTAGAAGATTTCACTAATCGTCCAAACACATCATAAACATTAATAGTAGCAGATCCTTTTTGCTTGGAATCTAAGGCTATTGAAAAGCTTGAATTTACAGGATTAGGGTATATCTGAGAGGCATTTAATATTTCATTATTCCCATTACCTAATGAAATAATAGATGTATAACTATAAGTTCCGTCATTTTCATAAGTAGCAATGCGGTAATAATTAATAACACCTAAGGCAGCATTTCTATCTTCAAATGAATATTTACTTGGAGAATTATTTGGTGTTACCTGACCAATTTCTATAAAATTAACGGCGTCGGTAGAGCGCTGGATTTTATATTTCTTAAGGTTTTCTTCAGTAGCTGTTTCCCAGTAAAGATTATTAATTTTATCGACTCGTTCACCATAAAAAGATTTCATACCTATTGGCAGTGTTAAACCACACGTACTACTTGCCCCGCATGTTGTAGAAAATCGATAAGCAGTGTTAGTCATGGTCCATTGATTATAAGGAGATGATGCTGTAGCATTATGTACTGTAGCATTTACAGGAGGTGTGTAAATAGTACCATCAAAATTTTGTAACCCTAATACGGCTTGTCCATTATTCCATCCTGGACAAACTTTCTTTTGTTTCACATGAATCTCAATATTATTGGATGTTTCATATATTTTAATTTGACTTGAATGATATATTGTTGGGCTTGAGGTACCACAAGAATACATAGGTATGTTTTCATAAGAAAGTATAAATCTTCTGTTTGGTGCAGCACCTAGTACGGTATATTGAATAACTCCTCCCAAAGCTGGGTTAATATCATGCCATGGTGCTAATATTGCGTTACGAGGTATGGATGTATTGTTTATGGGTGCTGGGCCAGAAATTGTATAACCTGTACTAACTCCTCCTGCAGCATAAGTAGTTGTTTGAATATTTGGAAAGCAAGGCACTGCATCAAAAACAAAAGCAGCATTAGATGCAACATAACCTCCATTAAATGAAAACCCATCAAAACAAACAGGAAAGCCAAACAAAACAACGGAAGAAAACAACACATCATCAGTGGTTGGCAAAACTGTTCCTGAAATTGCCTCGAAATTAAATACAGGAGATGATACTGTATATGCCATATTACAAGGCACTACTGTAGATGCTGCTACGGCGGATGTCGTAATTGTTAAATCATAGGGATTACAGGTTGGGGATGCGTAAGAATCTAATACTAAATAATAAGTAACGCCAGTCGAAACTGTAACCGCAGATGGACAACTAGAAGAATTGAATGTTTGATTACCTGCTGAGCTTTGCGCATTTGCAACACAAATCCCTCCACTTATTGGACATCCTTGATATAAATTCATCCCCATGTATGATCCAGTAGAGTTAACACTAGCTGAAAAAGCTGCAGTAACAGTTGGCGTAAAAATATAAACTACATCTTCGCCTGTATAATAACTAGAACTACCACATACATTAGTAACATTGGTTGCTGTTATATCATCACCAAAACCACAAGTTGTTTTTCCAGAGGTAGAATACGGTATAGATACAGAGTAACTTCCAGCGCCTGCGCTAGCCGCATTAACAGAAGCAGAGATAACTGCACTCGTAGAGGAGCTAACGCAAGTTAAAACACATTTAAAAAACTTAGGAACGCCAGCAACAATAGCATAAGTTTGTGTAGAAACTGATGTAGCTGATCCTATAGCAGTATAAGGACCTGCTGCAGCATTACTTTGATACCATAAATACGTTAGACCACAGCCTATGGATGAGCCTGTTAATGTTAACGTAGTAGTAAATGCACCGCAATTAGCAGATGGGGTGGCCACAGCTGTTCCCGCAGAAGGAATACCTGAACAAAGTATTGGATCCCATCTATAAATTTGCCCATTAGAAGGCTTTGTTGCAAGAGTTGTTGTTTCTACCGCCTTAGATGCAGTTGGAGCGCCCCCTGTACCATCTAAAGAATAAAAATCGCCTGCTGCTGAGCCACCTAAACCAATGGAAGCCGAAGGTGTGTTTAAATTTGTAGCAGGGCCTCCGTTTCTGTCATATATAAATTCTATCCTATTTGATGTTTCATATAACTTTACCTGAGCTGACACTCCCCAAGTAGTAGCAGAATAATTCCATAGCATTTGCTTCCATTCTATCGTTAATACTCTAAAAGGTGTAAAGCCTGTTAGTTTATAATTTACATTTCCACCAGTTCCTGTTTTTAAATCGTCCCATAATGGTGCTATAATAGGTCTATCACTATTATTAGTCAAATCATTGAATGCATCAGAGAAAGCCCCAGTTGTTCCTAAACATAAAAAACCATTTGAACTAGCTTGAAATGTAGTATAATTAACACAGCCATATTGAAAAGTAAAACCAATTGCGGTAGATGCAGACATTACATCGTCAACACTTGATGCATGTAAAACAGTAGGCGCTGTATTGTAAGTAAATGAGCCTCCTACACCCGCAAATGTATACGCTATCTGCGAATAATGATACTTTGCAATAAAAATAAATAAAAATAAAAAGTATAATTTTTTCATTTGAGATTTTTTAAGTTGCCTGTAGGTCATCATTATTATTTGCATGGAATAGAATAAAAATTTAATTAATGTTTGATGTTAGAAGCATCACTAGGATCAATAAAGGAGCAACTGTTTAACAACTCATTTATATTTCCTTTTTTTAAATAAATTAACGATGTAATACTTGGATTGATTGTAATTAATTGTTTGAAAAAAAAATTAGCATTTTCGTATGTGTTTTTGTCAATATAAAACATGTATATACTATGGTTATCACAAAAAGCAATATACTTGATGTTTGACATATTATTGATGGCCGTTTTAACAGTACTATAGTCACTTTTAGCCTCATTTTTTAAAGCAATAATTACACTTAACGAATCAAATGTAGGGGGAGAGCTTTTTAATTTAAAAGATATATTTGCATGTGAACCCATGCTTACAATAAAAAATAGGATAAGAATAGAAATGGATTTTAACATGTTATTTATATTTTGTTTATACTTTATAGTTAGTGATTAAAATCATCTTTATTAAATAAAAACTTCTTTTAGCTCAGTATTTTATCTTTTTATAGTTAATAATTTCAAAGATAAAGCTATAAAAAAGGTATTTAAAAATCAAGTAATTTACTGTTAAATGAGTGGTTTTTTATTTACTGATATCTAAAATTTAGTACAAAAAATTGCAAATCGGTTACTTTAGGCGTTAAATCATCATTATAGGATTATTAATAAATCACAAATAAACTTACATCTCCACTTTGTATTTTGCCAATGAAAGGTTTTAATGAGTGAATGGATCTAAAAAATTATTTAGAGAGTAAAAATTATTCATTTTTAAACGGTTACAATTAACTATATCCGAATCTAATTAGTTAAGAACCGAATAAACTTTTGTGGTGGACTTACCTTTGTATCGTCAATTTGATGAAGCGCTTCAAAATTAAATGACAGGTAAAAACTAATAATTATAAAACAACTTAAAAAAAGAAACCATGAACAACACATTAAGAAACCGCGTACAATTAATTGGGAATTTAGGTAATGCACCAGAAATTAAAACCTTTGATGGGAATAAAAAAGTAGCAAAATTATCTTTAGCTACTACCGAAAAATATAAAAATCAAAAAGGTGAATGGGTAAGCGATACCACCTGGCATTACCTTACCGCTTGGGGAAATCAGGCTGAATTTGCTGAGAAATTTTTAGTGAAAGGCTCTGAAATTGCTATTGAAGGGAAATTGAAAAACAGTACCTATACAGATAAAGATGGCAATAAACGCACCTCAACAGAAATTCACATCAATGAATTTATGATGCTAGGAAAAAAGAATTCTTAATAATTGAAATAAAAATCACCGCACAAAAAAACGCTTACATCATCTGTAAGCGTTTTTTTTATTTTAAATATGGCGCTATTTTATAATTGCTTTTTAATCGCAGTCAAAATTTTAGTCGCATCCTCATCAGGTAACTGCATTCCAAATTTAATGAGTTTACCTTGGCAAATAAATTCAATACGTTCGCCCCCTTTTACCCAAAACGTTTGGCTAAAATAATCAGCGATGTTAGCCTGTTCTACTTTTATCACATCCCAATCTGAAATTAAATTCAAATCGAATTCTTTTATTTTTCCGCGTCCATTAATGTTTTGTTGATAATGTAAAACGCCATTTTTTATCCATAATTTTTCTTGTCCAAATCGTTTCCACATATAAACGCGAATGATTTTAAATTCAAAATAAGCCCAAAATCCTAGCCAAATAATGATCATTAGTTTGGCGTTATCATTTGTGAGCTTAAAATAATTAACTAAAATAATAATACCACTTACCGACCAAGCAAACAACCATAAAAACAATAAATTGGTTTTCTTTTTTTCGGCAGTAGGTAAAATCACCAAACTAAACACATTATCTTTTGTAAAGATTGATGAACGCTTACCTATAACTTGTATATTTTCTTTTGACATAGAGAGCCTGTTTAAATTTATAGAATTAGAAGGAAATTGATATTACATTTTCACAAGATACTTCCCTTCCATTATAGGAATAATAGGACACAAATTTAAAGTGAGGCAATATTTAATGTCGCGTTCTAAATCTAATTTCGCTAAACGATTACGATGAGATGAATTTGATAAAAAATCATACAGATTATCCTTAGCTACATTATATAAGTGTTTCGAGGCAATAGCTGAATCACAATCGATTTGAAAATCAGCTTCTGTGGTTAACTTATCAACTACAGCGCCTGCAAATAAGGTATCTTCCAAATTGAATTTATTTTTCCAACCGGCACATACTAAAATTACATCCTTTTTCTGAGCTACTAAATAATCACATACAACTTCCAAATTTAAAAAACTACCAATGATGATTTTTGATGCCTTGCGACTTGCTTCAATAGCTTGAGTTCCATTAGTTGTAGAGATAGCAATGGTTTTTCCTTTAACTTTGGAATTCATATAACCAAAAGGACTATTACCTAATTCAAAACCTTCCATCATTTCTCCATCACGCTCGGCAGCAGCCATAAAACCATTAGCCTGATATTCTTTTGCTTCCTGAACGGTAGCAACTGGAATCATTTTACTAACACCATTATAAAATGCTGTTACAATGGCTGATGTGGCCCTGAATACATCAATCACAACTACAACCGCTTCATCTTTATGAAACAAATTGTATGCCTGTGGTGTGTAGCAAACTTCGATTTTCATTTTATTTTAGTATAAAGATTTTAAAAAAAAGTATTAAGACCAAGTAAAATGATGAGTGAATGTCCCTCTTGATACTTTCATCTTAATACTTAAACTTTGTACTTTCCTATTTTTTTAAGAATGGTAACTTCGTTACTTTAGCTTTAATCGCTTTATCTCTGATCATAATAAAAATTTCAGTATCTGATTTTGAAAAATCTTTATTAACGTATCCCATACCAATAGCGATATTTAACGTTGGTGATTGAGTACCTGAAGTTACTTTACCAATGATGTTTCCTTGCGCATCTGCAATTTGATAATCGTGACGAGGAATTCCTCTGTCAATCATTTCAAAACCTACTAATTTTTTTGAAACACCTTCTGTTTTTTGTTTTTCGATAGCTGCACGATTTGTAAAATCTTTAGTGAATTTGGTAATCCATCCTAAACCTGCTTCAATAGGCGATGTTGTATCATCGATATCATTTCCATATAAGCAAAAGCCCATTTCTAAACGCAACGTATCACGAGCTCCTAATCCAATTGGCTTGATGCCAAATTCTTTTCCTGCATCAAAAATAGAATCCCACATATCGATGGCATATTCATTTTCAAAATAAATTTCAAATCCACCAGCGCCTGTATAGCCTGTGTTAGACACAACTACATTATCAATACCGTTAAATTTTCCTTTTACAAAAGAATAATACGGTATTTCTGCTAAATTAATATCTGTTAGTTTTTGTAAAGTAGCCGTTGCGTGTGGGCCTTGAATAGCAAGCAACGACGTGTTTTCAGAAATATTGTGCATTTCTACATTTTCTGTATTGTGTTGCTTAATCCAATTCCAATCTTTATCAATATTAGAAGCATTCACTACTAACATATACGTTTTTTCGTCGATACGATACACAATTAAATCATCCACAATTCCGCCATCATTATTTGGAAGGCAAGAATACTGAGCTTTTCCATCAACTAAAACAGAAGCATCATTGCTGGTTACTTTTTGAATCAACGCTAAGGCATGATCACCTTTTAAAATAAATTCGCCCATGTGACTTACGTCAAAAACACCAACACTATTTCGAACCGTAGCATGTTCATCATTTAATCCAGTGTAAGAAACAGGCATATTGTATCCTGCGAATGGTACCATTTTAGCTCCAAGAGCAATGTGTTTTTGAGAAAGGGCTGTGTTTTTCATTTCAGTGTTTTTTGGTTACGAATGTATATATTTTTATAATTTATTTTTACGTTTTATTTTTTCTAATTCTTCAATATCTAATTGATCTTTTAATCTATTAGTTGCCTTTTTAGAGGCAATTAACTGATTGATGTGTAAAAATCGAACAGAGATATTTTCAATAATTGCCTCATTTGATTTAAAAAAACAATCATCAAATTTCTCTTGTTCAAAGCCTGTTAGATAGGTCATGATGTCTAGTTCAAAACCTGAAGGTAAATTAATGGAAGACCAACCTGGAACAAAATCAATATTTTCAATATTTGATAGTGAAGTTAATCCTATTTCAACTAATGATTTTTGTAAGGCTATTCGATTTTCTTTATTGTCTTTAATCCAAATATCGATATCAGATGTTAACCGATTATAGCCATTTAAGATTGAAGCAAAGCCTCCTACCATAATATACTGTAATTTGTTTTTTTCAAATGAACGCCATAAATTAATCAACTCATCATCTAAAATATCCATTATTATTTTTGGTTAGAATGAGAAATGATTTTTGCTTGAGACAACATTTTAGAAATTCGAACTAATCGAATAAAATTCTTGTAACGTTCTACATAAACTTTATTGGCTACACTATTTTTTTTAGGCTTTGAATCCATGCCATAAATTTACTATTTTATCAGTGAATTCAAAACAGTCAAATATTTTTCTTTATTAGCTTCTACCGAATAATGTTGCATCACAGTCTCTCTTCCTTTGCTACCAATGCTTTGACGGAGTTCTAAACTTTCTATTAACAGCGATAAACAATCTACCCACTCCTGTTCATTACTAGCTAAAAAGCCATTTACGCCATGTTGTATAATATCGCTATTAACGCCAACGGGCGACATAACCGTAGCAACACCACAAGCCATATAAGACAACCCTTTTAAGCCACACTTCCCTTTTGCCCATTCATCGTTAGGAATAGTCATAATCCCAATATCAAACTGATTAATATCATCAACCTCCGTTTGAGCAGTCCACGATTTACTGATGATATCTATTTCTGAATTAGAATAAGATTCTTGTCCAATCACATGAATAGTAATTTGATTAGGATATTTTTTTTGAAGAATTTTCAAAACAGGAATCGCCATTTCAAAATGTTTAATAGTACTAATACTGCCACTCCAACCAATTACTATTTTTTTATTGTTTCTTAATTCTGGTTTGGGTTTATGAAAATCCGTATCAATTGTTGTTGGAATAATCACCGTGTTTTTATTAAACTGCTTGGCGTAATCCGCTAAATAAGCATTTCCAGCTATAACTGTATGCGCATATTGAATATTGATTTTAGTTTTATTTGGATTTTTTAAAAACTCAAACTTTTTATTTTCGGGAGAAGTATCCAATAACCAGATGCTATCATCAAAATCGAAAATAACTTTATTAGTTTTAGAAAATTGTTTTTCGAAAAACGATGAACCGATCAATAATGCTTCGCGCTGAATAAA
>JANYGR010000234.1 GCA_025359355.1 Bacteroidota bacterium
CCCCCTATTACCCAATTAAATGGCGCACTAAAAGCACTATAAGTTGAATCTGAATAATAGTTTGGAGTACTGAGTGCATTTTTCTGAAAGGCTGTGCCATTTAAACTTACACTACCCATATCTATTAAGGATCCTGAAATAAAGTTATCATTAATTAATGCCGTATTTGATATATAAGCACGATTAGCGCCCGACGGAGAACTCGCTACTGTGCCAGTGAGCATAACTCTTTGATCGCTCGAAAACAGAGCGTAATCACCTGTTGAAGTTCCTGTGGTTGTTACTGGTGTAGGCGCAGGCGTTTCTGTTTTTTTACAAGCTACTAAGCTTAATAAAGCGATACATAAGATGGAAATTTTTTTCATTTTTGTTGATTTAATTAATAATTGTTACCCCAGTCTTAACAAAGCTAAACATATTTCGGAACAAATATTTTTTGCCTGCCACCGTTTGATAATTGTAATTAATGGCTTCTATTTTAACTACCGCGTTAGCACCTATTACCAAAGGGTTAAACATAGATGGCGTTAAATAATATTTATTAGCATAATTGGGTGCTTGTAAAGCAATATAATGTGGCGAAGACGCATTGTTATTATCATTAACCGTTATTCGTATGCTATCCGCATGTTGTATATTATTAATAACTACAAAAAGTGTGTCCGATTTTTTTAAAGTGCTACTTACCATATTTTGATTAATTCCAAAACTTGGAAAAGCGCCATTATATAAAAAATTCATATTAGGTATTACATCGTGTCCACTTACTTTCCAATGTTGCTCTGTAAAAGTATCATCCTCATCTTCTGTATCAGAATAAAACTTTTTAACATTGTCATAATTCAAAGGCTCTTCATTAAATTTTACATTTCCTGCTTTGCTAAAAGCCGTTGTAGGAATTGTTAAACTGGGAGTATAGGTAAAATATGCCGCCGTACCATACCCTGTAATTAAAGCGTTACTATTAGTGTTGCAAGTGCTATTATTATAATAATTTGTTTTATCAATGATAAATACACCATTTATTAAATTAGGAGAAGGCGTTTGAGCCACTAATCTCATAGCAACTATCGTGGCTATGTAGACAACTGTTAATTTCTTTCTCATTATTCTTTAATTATTTTCTGCGTTTTGTTAGTACCGTTAGTCGTTGTAAACTTTAATATATACGTACCCGCTGCATACGAACTTAAATCAATACTAACACCCGAATCCATTTGTTTCAGTGTATTATTACTATACACTACTTTACCACCTAAATCCATCACCATTATAAATCCTGTTTCGTTATCGGCTAATAAAAAATAAGCGCTTACTTCATCTTTAGTTACTGTAGGTTTTACAAATAACTCGCGGCTATAATCAGGGTTAGCTGCTTTTAGCATAGTTTCTAATGGGCTTTCTTCGGTTGGTAATTCTGTAATTAAATTTTGATCGTGTTCTGTTAGGGGTTCTGTATTTAAAACTGCCATTTGCTCAGGGTAATTTTCGGTATGAAATCTTACACCATTAGCATACGCATCATTAGCTAGGCTGTTAGATTGCCCTGTACTATCGGCGCCATTGGCCATTCTAAACACGCCAACATCAGTTGCGCAATCAAATTTTTGAATATAAGCATGAAAGTTAGGCCCAGAAGTTGTACTGCCATTGCCTGTAAGCTCGAAGCCAGAACCAAAACGAATGGTTTTACCTGCACGCCATACCGTTGGGTTAAAACAAGCAACCGTTGTGTTTTGAGCATCAATAGTTTCATAAGCGTTTACATCATGGCACGGTAAACCATTTTGATTATAAATTTTAATATCACTTAAATCAGTCATTGTATGTTCATCATTATATAAGTAATACAAATTATGATATAACATAAAATCAATACCATTATATTCGCCAGTTGGGTAGGAATCATTACCGCCAGTACGGGGATCTGTCCCTCTTCTATTTGGATGATCACATCTATTATCTGAACTCCAGTGATAAGTTGATTGATTACTTAAACCAAAATTATAGATGCCATCGCAAGGTGCTACATTTAATAAATATTCGAAAGAATAATTTTGATTTGGAACGTAAGCTGGCAAATCATGTAAGAGAGCATGTGCAATAGGACCATGATCGAGAGGAGCCTCGTCTGTATAAGCGTTTATACTTATTGCTGAGTTTGTAATGTTTTGCATAAATGCAGGTATTGTGTAACTCATTGTAATAGTTATCAATTTCCAAATCCATCCTAAAATAACGCCAAACCAACTATGAACATAGGTTGATATGGTTTGTTGTATAAATTGAGCTGCAATATTAGCATAAACACAATTACAAATAGCCGCTAAATTTACATTAAACCCTCTTGTGTCCATACCAATAGCTGGATGAGTTGGGTTATAGTTAGGTAAATCAGCTATTGTATTCCAAATACCAAAACCAATTGTTTGTGAATAATTATTGTGATAAGTACTGCCTCCCGTAGGCGCACCAAGTGAGCTATTAAATGGCATTGTATAATTATCACTCGTAATAAAACTCTCACCTTCAGCTAAAGGGTAACCATAAGTAGTTGCATTATCGCCAGGAGAAACATTGTTACAATTGACTGGGTTTTTAATATGCCAACCAGTAGCCAAAGAACCATTACAGCTACTGCCATCTGCAATATTTTTAGCATCCCTAATGTGATCTATAATGCGTTTAGCTTGTTTACGTGCTTGTTCTCTGATGCTGGTTTCGCCCGTGTATGGAAAAGCAACTGTGCCATCAGTAACATTTGATCCTACAAATTTATTGACAAAGGCTAAGCCCAATAATAAATCATAGGCTTGGTCTTGACTTTCAGCAAAATAACCAGTTCCAAATTCAACCCAATTGCTCCAACTGCTTCCAGTTTTAAACATACCTGTTTGACAATTGGAATGAAAACCATGATCGCCTATTTCAGAAGTATTTGGTTGGGGATCTTTACCAGGACCAATAGACCATGGAAAAATATGTATAGGATCAGTCGGATTTGCTGGGTTACCCTTCCAGGTATTATAATAATTAAAATGGTCATAATTATTAAAGACAAAATTTTTAGGAATATCATCTCTTACAAAAAAACCATTAAGTGTATTAACTCCATTAACCGTTGCTCCTTCTGCTTTATAATCTACTCTATCAAAAGCATTCAGTGCACAAAATAATTCGTGTTTTACCTTATCGGTGTTTTGCGAATGTTTAACCAATAAAGCATATTCTGTAGCTAATTGAGCGATGTATAAGCCTAAAGTTGAGGTACCATCGCCTAATTCCATATTTGATCTCACATCAGGGCTCGTAAAACCAGCACCATCTTTACCTCGCTGATTAAATGGAAAGCTTTCACCATCGCCTGTACCCACTTTTACAAAATCATTATTCAGTCGTGATTTATACCACCAATATTTTCGATGATTATCCGTTGTATTTTGAGCAATAGTTGCATTACTGATAATAACTAACAGTAATATATTAATTTTCAAAAGTAATTTCATAGGTATTGTCATTATAAGTTGTTTTAATTTTTGATTTTTTTCCATTTTTATCTAAATACATTATTTTCCAAACAACTTCTCCACTTCTTTTTTTAATAAAAATCTGTTTATTATAATAATCTTGCAGCGGAGCCCCACCTATGGTAATACTTTTTTTGTCTGAGCTCCATGTATAACCTAATCCCATTTCATATAAATCAGAAGAAACACTATAATAATTACCCGCGTGTCCCGTAATTGTAAATTTTTCAGTTTTCACATCTCTAACTGGATTCCCATAAGGGTAAACAGCATTTGGTATCACGGGAGCATAATATGAGTTTAATAAGTCTAAACTATCAATTCCATTTACTACATAAGCAGTGATATGTCCGTTTATAACTGGTATGTCAGTAGGGTTTTTAAACCAAACGGTATTTTCAGGATATTTTTTACAAGTCGTCAATAAGCTAATTATTGTTATTACAGCTAGGCTTGTTAATAGGATTTTTGTTTTCATGGCTTTAGTTTTTGTTTTATATAAATATAAGCAAAACTATTTTTTTATTTCTTTTCTAAGGGCGTCTATTTCTTTTTGCTGTTGCACTATGTATAAGGTGAGCTCTTCTATTTTTTGTAATAAAATAGCGTCCATTTCGGCAGTATTAATACCGTTGGTCTTTACCTCTTGTTCGCTTGGCACAGATGGCAAGTGTTTATTGGTGTTATAAAAATGTTCCACTTCTGCTAATGGCAATAGTTTGTAATTTTTATCAAATACAAAATCAGCCCATTTAGTAGGGTCTACCACTACTAATTCTTTACAAGCCAATTTACCATCAAATTGAAACCCGCTATTGGCGTGTAAGTGGGTAGCTTGTATATGTTTAGTTCCAAAAAATATTTGCCCATTATTTTTAACACTCATGCGTAATAAGTTATTTGTT
>JANYGR010000242.1 GCA_025359355.1 Bacteroidota bacterium
CAACTTTTCTCAGTTGGAAATCTTTTGCTAAACTCTAATAATGTCATACCGCTAATATACTCATTTTAGGTATAATTACGGATATTCAATATAAATTATGATAGAATAAAATTAGAATTTAATCTAATCACTTCAAATAGCAGATTTATTTGATGTTGATAACTTACCATCCCCGAAATAGACACCCAAGAAATAAAAAACCCTTGAAAGTTACTACTATCAAGGGTTTCCAGATTTTGAAGTGATCCCGCTGGGATTCGAACCCAGGGCCCATACATTAAAAGTGTATTGCTCTACCAGCTGAGCTACGGAATCATTGAATTGTAAAGAACGTTTCTACTAATTCGGGGTGCAAATATAGAAAGCTATTTGAAACTAACAAAATTTATTTTACTTTTTTTTTATTTCTTTTGTAAGGCTTGTTTTTACAGGCTTTAAACTTTATTTTTATACCTCATTATGGACTTTATACCTCAAATAAATTTATTAAGTAGTTTTTCTAATTATAAATTCGGGCAAACAATTGCTGAAGCTGAATTGTTATTTGGTAAACCCGAAGAAACTCAAGTATTAGATGATACTATTTTAGAGACATCCTGCACCGTGCTTCATTACTGGGAGTTTGGGTTCTCTCTGTTTTTTGACAATAAAAATTTAAAAAAATTCAGCAGTGTAGAAGTTGATAATGATGAAACCACTCTGTTTTCAGAACTGGTTTTTAAGCTAAAAGAAACGCAACTTATTGATTTAATGAAACTAAACGGCTACCCTCTTACTGATACCGAACAGCAGGAATGGGGCGAAAAACGGATTAGTTTTGATGATGCTGGACTAGATTGTTATTTTGAAAACGGGAAATTAGTCTCTATCAACTTCGGCGTAATTGACGACATTAATAATTACGCATTTTTACCGAATTAATAAAGATTGATGATACTCAGTAGAATACATTAAAAATTAAACACCAACAACTAAAAACTATTTAAGATGCCTGGAACAGAATTATTTGGCGCAGAAGAGCGCAAGGAAATTGAAGATGTATTATCAACGGGAATCATGTTCCGTTTCAATCATGACGCGCAACGTAATAACATCTGGAAAGCAAAAGATTTTGAAGCAGAAGCTAAAAAAATTACTGGTGCAAAATATGCACTCGCTGTATCTAACGGTTCTGCTGCTATTTTAGCAGCTTTAGCGGCAAGTGGTATTGGAACTGGAGATGAAGTTATTTGTCCGCCATTTACATACATCGCTACTATCGAAGCAGTTTTAATGCTAGGCGCTTTACCTGTGTTTGCTGAAATTGATGAAACCTTATGCTTAAGTGCAGAAGGCATTAAAAAAGCAATCACTCCAAAAACAAAAGCAGTATGTTTAGTGCACATGTGTGGCGGTAACGCTAACATGGATGAAATTATGGCTGTTGTAAAAGAGCATAATTTAATTTTAGTAGAAGATGCAGGTCAAGCATTTGCAGCTTCCTACAAAGGTATAGCTACTGGTTTATTTGGTAAAGCCGGTGCTTATTCTTTCGACTTTTTTAAAATTGCAACTGCGGGCGAAGGTGGAATTTTAGTAACTAACGATGAAGCTATTTATAAATTTGCTGACAGTTACTGCGATCATGGTCACGATCATGTTGGTAATAATCGTGGAATGGAAAATCATCCGATCATTGGATTCAATTATCGTATCTCTGAATTACACGCTGCAGTAGGCGCTGCGCAAACACGCAAAGTTCCTGCTATTCGCGAGGCTAACTTAAAGAACAAAGCATTCTTACAAAAAGAATTATCTAAGGTTGAAGGTATTAGCTTCTCTAAATTAGGTGATGATAACGGAGACTCTGGAACATTCTTAAATATCCTAATGCCTGATACAGAAACAGCTAAACGTACGGTTGATGAATTTAATAAAGCTGGCGTTGGTGGCTTTAATTACTGGTTTACAAACATGTATCACTTTATTAATCAATGGGAACATATCAAAGGCTTGAAAACCGCTTCTAAATTAGCGATTCAAGTATTAGGTGCTCCTCAAGATTATCATAATTTAGATATACCTAAAACGCAAGCAGTTGTTGGCCGTTTAATTTCTTTTGGTATCCGCTGTACTTGGACTGATGAAGAATTAAAAACCTTAGCTGCAAAAATTTCTGAATGTGCTACTAAGGCGTTAAAGCCTGTTAATGCTTAATTGTTCTAAAAACATGCAACACAAAAATTTTAAAAATATTGATAAAGTAACATACGGTCGTGGTTCTTTTGCGCAATTAGCAGAAACAGTTGAGTCCGTTCGTAAAGAAAATAACAAGTACTTTGTTTATGTTGTAGATAATTATTTTAAAGGGAAACCCTTATCAACTAAGCTTCAAAACAAACCTGAAGATTTAATTTATTACATTGATGTTGATCCTCACGAACCAAAAACAGAACAAATAGATTCTTTAAGAGATGAGATTTTATCAAAGCAAGGTTTACCAAGTGGAGTGATTGGAATTGGCGGCGGAAGTATCATGGATATTGCAAAGGCTTTATCTTTAATGTTAACTAACGAAGGTTCTTCAACATTATATCAAGGATTAAACTTAGTAAAGAAACCAGGCATTTATCATTTAGGTGTACCAACAATTTCTGGAACAGGTGCCGAAGTATCAATGACAGCAGTATTGACAGGCCCTGAAAAAAAATTAGGATTAAAATGTGATTGGACTGTTTTCAATCAAGTGATTTTAGATCCAGAGTTAATTGCCTCTGTCCCTACCGATTGGTGGTTTTATACAGGCATGGATACTTATATCCACTGCATCGAATCTGAAACTGGTATTCGTAACAATGCCTTTAGTTTAGCCTATGGAGAGCAATCTCTTAAATTATGTAGAGAAGTATTTTTAGGAGAAAATGCAGGGCGTACTCCTGAGAACGATGATAAATTAATGGTGGCTTCTTTAATGGGAGGTTTAAGTTTAACGTATAGCGAGGTTGGTGCTTGCCATGCGATTAGCTATGGTTTATCAATGGTTTTAGGCACTCGTCACTGTTATGCCAATTGTATTATCTTTCAACATTTAGGCGATATTTATTTAAAAGGTCATAGTGAGTTTATGCAAATGATTGAAAAGCATAATATTGTATTGCCTCAAAACCTTAGTAAAGACTGGACAGAAGAACAAATCACCGCAATGGCACAAGTGTCGTATAATTTACCATTTATGTGGAATCACGCCTTTGGCGATAATTATAAAGAAATAGCTACCTTAGATTATATTAAAAATTTGTTTAGAAGATTGTAAAATGATACGTACTAAAAATGAATTAATACAATTATTGCACTTAAACTCTTCTGTAATTAAAAGTTATGGAGTAGATAAGTTATTTATATTTGGTTCGTTTAGGCATGATAAAGCAAAAGAAGAAAGCGATGTTGATTTTTTAGTTGATTTTTTACCTCAAAAAAAAACGTATGATAATTTGTTTTATTTATATGAATTTTTAGAGCAGAAAACAGGACGAAAGGTTGAAGTACTAACAAGAGCAGGACTGAGTAAATACATTGGGCCACATATTTTAAAAGATTTAGAAAATGTTACACTCTAATTTAGAATTAGTAAATCATATAAATGATGAGTGTGAATTTATTTTAAAACACACAAGCAATTTAACTTTTGATTCATTTTACGAAAATAAACTTCTATTGAAGGCAATTGAACGCTGTTTGTCAATTATTGGAGAAGCAGCAAATAATGTGGAATTAGAGTTTGCATCTAAATATCCTGAAATAGAATGGCGAAAAATAGCAGCAACAAGACATATTATTATACATAATTACACTGGAGTGGATTATGAAGTGATGTGGGAAATAATAACAGAAGATATTCCAGAATTAGAATTTCAAATTAAAAAAATAATAAAACAAAATGAGTAAAAAAATAGTTAAAGTAGGAGACATTGAATGTGGAAATAAAGAATTATTCTTGATTTCAGGACCCTGTGTGATAGAAGAAGAATCTATCATGATGAAAACAGCTGAGAAGCTTAGAGAAGTTCAAGAGCGTTTAAAAATTAAAATTATTTACAAATCATCTTTCACTAAAGATAACCGAAGTAGTTTAAGTTACTACCAAGGTCCAGGTTTAGCAGCAGGTGTTAAGTTGTTAGGTAAAATCAAAGAACAATTTGGATTTCCTGTACTAACAGATATTCACTCACACGACCAAGCAGCAGCAGCAGCAGAGGTTTGCGATGTATTACAAATTCCAGCATACTTATGTATGCAATCATCTTTACTAGTAGCATCTGCCAAAACAGGGCGCGTAATCAATATTAAACACGGTCAGTTTTTAGCACCTGATAATATGAAACATCCCGTACAAAAATGTATTGATAGCGGTAATGATCAAGTTATTTTAACGGAGCGTGGTTACTCTTTTGGATACAATGATTTAATTGTTGACCCTCGTGCATTTTATCACATGAATAATATTGGATACCCTGTTGTATTTGATGTGACGCATTGTGTGCGTAAATATGGTATTCCAAGCTCTGATAAGAAAGGTGGTGCTCGTGAATTTTTACCTGTATTAGCAAGAGCTGGCGTTGCAAGTGGCATTGATGGTATGTTTATCGAAACTCACCCAGACCCTGAAAAAGCTTTATGTGACGCAGCTTCACAACTATGCGTGTATGACTTAGAAGAGTTTTTAAAACCAATCATCGAACTTCATAACGTAGAAGTAAAATACAGATAGTAACTGTATTTCATCCTCATGATTAAATTGATTGATGTCTTTATTTTAAATAAGGAGTAAAATTATGATGTGCTAAATATCCCTTTAACGGTAGTTTAGTTATCATTTATGATTTGTATCTTTAGGTATCTTAATTAAATTAAAATCATGAAAGCTTTTAAAATATCCACATTACTATTTATTATTTTAATTATTAGTAATACTATCGTTTCTCAAATTAATGTATACAAGCCTTTCCCTCAAGTATACGCTCATTGGAACGTTACGCATACGCATTACATAGGTATGCCACCATCTGGATCTACTTATTCCGAATATAATTTTGAGGCAAACGGAGATACAACTATTGGAGCGTATACTTATAAAAAGGTAACAAAATCAACTAGTCTTAATAATCCTTTTAATTTCGGACCAAAGACATTTGCCTTCGGATATAGAAATGATATAGCAACAAAAAAGGTATACTATTTAGATGTAACTGGTGGCATTAATAAAGATACTTTATGGTATAATTTTAATTTGAATGTAGGTGATACAATGAAAAATACTTTCTCTTATGGACATATTGGTGGATATGATCCAAATATGGGGGCAATTGTCACATCTATTGATAGTATACTAATCTGTGGAGAATATCATAAAAAAATTAATTTTTTATGTGTTAGTCCTATTGATATGAGTTTAATTGAAGGTTTTGGTTTTTTAGAATATTTTATTCATGTAACTCCAGATTGTCCAATGGAACCTCTTGATATATACCATACATCATTTTCTTCGTGTGATGTTGGGATTAACGAGGTTAGTATCATGAAAAATAACATTCATATTTATCCAAACCCTGTAACAGCTGACTTTAAAATCAACACAACGTTAACGCTTTCTAATTATACCATCTTAAATAATTTGGGTGAGATTGTCCAACAAGGAAAATACACAAATCAAGAATCGATTCTGTTTTCTGAATATTTAAGTGGCCTGTATTTAATTAATATACAAGACGAGAAAGGAAATACCCACCATTCAAAGTTTATAAAACAGTAAACGGCAATATTGATAAGGTATTTCAGTCCAATAGAGCGTTAATACATTTATATAACCATTGGTGTATAAAGTGCCATAAACCCCGTAAAAATCATATTTTTGTGTATGATCCAAACACAAGACTATTTTCAAGAAAATCTTCAAAATAAATCACCCTTTGCCAATCGTTTTCTAACCAAAGGATTTATATCTGGTAAAAACAAAAGGTGGATGTATTTATTAGGGCTTTTGTCTGCCGTTGTTGGATATTCTCTATATGGAAATTTAATTTCTATTCCTTTAGTGATACGAGCACTTAGCAAAGGTATTACGATGAATGAAATTATGGAGAATACAAACATCTTGTTTAACCCAGATAAATTAGACATCAATCACAATGTGATGCTAACGTTGATGATGGGTATGTTTGTGTTTGCCTTATTATTTTTATGGATGGCTCTTAAGTTTATTCACAAAAAAATGTTATCTTCTATTATTACTGGTTTTGAGCGCATTCGCTGGAATCGTTACTTTTTTTCATTTTCAATTTGGACTGGTTTAATAATCCTTCTTACTGTCATTTCCTATTTTATGTCTCCCGAAGAAATGGAAATACGCTTTGATGCTAGCAAATTTATAGTACTACTAATTGTGGCAATTATTTTTGTACCCATTCAAACAGCTACTGAAGAGCTCATTTTCAGAGGGTACTTAATGCAAGGATTATCACAATACACAATTAAACTAAGATATTTTAGTTTGATAAAATTTCAATGGGTTGATTTATTTCCAAATTTTAATGAAAAGCTAAAAATATTTAGTGTAAAAATATTTAGAAACGGCATTACTCCTTTAATCATCACTTCTGTTTTATTTGGTTTAATGCATGCGTCAAATCCAGAAGCTAAAGCACACGGCTTATTAATTATGATGCCCTATTACATTTTTTTTGGTGCATTTTTAGGCATCATAACTTTATTAGATGAAGGCTTAGAACTAGCCATGGGCATACATTGCGCTAATAACTTAGTATCAAGTTTACTCATCACTTCAAAAAATTCTGTGTTACAAACAGATGCTATTTTTTATACGACTTCTGAAAATCCAGGTGGTGAGTTTATCATGTGGATTGTGATGGCGTCCATTTGCTTTTTTATTCTACATAAAAAATACACCTTATCAAATTGGAAATTAATACTACGCTAACTACAACGACTATGAAAAAAATTATTTTTGTAATATCTTCTCTTTTACTAATAAATACAGCCTATGCCGATGGCGACTACCACTACTCTGTTGATTTAACAAAGGCGAGTAATGATAAATTAACTATCAAATTAACGCCTCCTGATATAACTGAAAATGAAACCATTTTTATGTTTCCTGCAATGGTACCAGGCACGTACGAGGTTTATGATTTTGGACGTTTCGTTTCAAATTTCAAAGCAGAAGGTAAAGATGGAAAAACAATTACCATCGAAAAATTAAATGTCAATTCTTATAAACTCTCTCCTGCCTCTGCTATCAAGGAAATTACTTATGAAGTAGAAGACACTTGGGATACAGATATTAAAGAAAAAGTAGTATT
>JANYGR010000251.1 GCA_025359355.1 Bacteroidota bacterium
CATACTAATTTTGAAATCGTTGATGTGTATCGTTACGAAGGTGACACAGATCCGGCTGATGAGGCGGTGGTATATGCTATTCAATCCAAAACAGGTTTAAAAGGTATTTTAGTAACAGGTTATGGTCCTTCAATAGATTCATATACAGCTGAAATATTGAGGAAATTGCAAATAAAAAAAGACTAATAAGCTATTTAAAATTAGAATAGACCTTTTACATAAATGCGATACGAAACACTGATGACAAGGATAATTAAGATTATTCAGATGAAAAATCTTCCTAATTATATTAATCAGCATTATCTGTGTTTTATGTATTACGTGTTTTTGAATTAAAAAAGAGATCTGTCAGTTAAACTTATGAAAATACCTCTTTTTTTTACCTAAATCAATGCACTTTGGTTTGAAACGAAAAGCCCATCAACAATGACTAAAAATGTATTAATTTAGCAAAAATTAAAAATTTATGGCTGATGTACAAAAAGAAATCATTTCAAGAATCGAAGAAAAATATAAAGCCATTGATCAAAATCCAGATGTTCATTTAGAAGGTTTGGTTTGGGCTAATCCTATTACGTATTGGGATTATATTTTACCTGATGCATTATTAGGACTTCAAATACAACGTACGACCCAACCTGATGAAATGGTATTTATCATGTATCATCAAATTAATGAGTTGTTATTTAAAATGATTTTATGGGAAATTAATCAAGTCAGTAATAATGTAGATGTTACCGCTCCTTTTTTTACAGAAAAATTAATGCGTGTGAGTCGTTACTTTGATATGTTATCTTCTTCATTTAATATAATGGGTGATGGAATGGACAAGGCGCAGTATATGAATTTTAGAAATACATTAACACCCGCAAGTGGTTTTCAAAGTGCTCAGTATCGTCAAATTGAAATTGCTTCTACCGAATTAATTAATTTAATTGATTACCGATTTAGAGCGACCATTGATAGAAACACACCCTACGAGCATGCATTTGAACATATGTATTGGCAAGCTGCTGGTAAAGATCATATAACAGGTAAAAAAAACACCTTGCTTGTTAATTTTGAAAAACGTTACAAAACGGAATTAATTAGTAAGATGAAAGATTATAATACCACTAATTTATGGACGAGGTTTAAGCAATTACCAGAAGCTGTAAAAAATGATGCAGAGTTAATTAAAGCGATGCGTCATTATGATTATACCGTAAATGTATCATGGGTAATGGCTCATTATCATGCGGCTGGTAAATATTTAGGAAACGCAGAAGCAACAGGTGGAAGCGATTGGAGAAAATATATGCATCCAAAATACCAACGTCGTATTTTTTTTCCTGAACTATGGAGTAAAAATGAATTAGAAAATTGGGGAAATAACGTATAAGTATCAATTTTATTGAAACGTATTGCTTTCGCTATTTTTATTAAATTGCAGAGAATATAACTATATAAAAATCACATACATTGAACGTAGAAGAATTCGATACAATCGTTATTGGCTCTGGAGCCGGTGGATTGGCTTCGGCTATATGCTTAGCAAAAGCCGGACAAAAAGTATTAGTGTTAGAACAACACTACGTTCCTGGTGGCTGGTGTCATAGTTTCCATTTAAATGGCCAACGTTTTAGTCCGGGTGTTCATTATATTGGATTGGTAGATGCAGGTCAGTCAACCAATAATTTGTATAGAGCATTAGGTGTTGCCAACGAACTCGTTTTTTTTAGGATGAATCCGAAAGGTTACGAGCATTGCTTGATTGGCGATCAAAAAATTGATATGCCAGCAGGTATAGATGCCTTATATGAAAGTTTAGCACAACGATTTCCTCATGAAAAAGAAAATTTAAAAAAATATTTAGATCTAGTTGATAGAGTCAATAAGCAAGTTCAACTCATACCTAAAATGAAAGGCTTTTGGGATCATTTGACTATTCCATTCAGAACAAAGGATATGGGTAAGTATGGATTATTCAGTTTAAAAAGAGTAATCGATTGGCACATCAAAGATCCATTATTAAAGTGCATTTTAAATATTCAGTGTGGCGATCATGGTCTTCCTCCTTCCCAAGCAAGTTTCCCAGTTCATTGCGTGGTGATGTACCATTATTTTTCAGGAGCTTTTTACCCAATGGGTGGTGGTGCCGGTATTGTTAAGGCAATGACAAACGCTCTCAAAAAATTAGGCGGAGAAATACGTGTGAAGCAAAATGTTACAAAAATTATTATAGAAAATAAAACAGCCAAAGGCGTAGAATTGGAGAATGGTCAGCGCATTTTTGCAAAAAATATTTTATCCAATGCTGATCCTTCTAATACTTATTTGAATTTAGTCGGCAAAGAAAATTTAAGTGATAAGCTTTTAAAAAAATTATCGAAAACGAAATATTCTGTTACCTCGTTAATTCTTTTTTTAACGCTTGATATGGATGTTAAAAAAGCAGGAATTGATTCAGGGAATATATGGTCGTTAAAAAATGAAAATATTGATGACTTGGATGATGAATTAAAAAATACGAATATCCTTGAGGGGACAGAGTTTCCTGCATTATTCATTAGTTGTTCTACATTAAAAGATCCATCCAGTTTTAATGGTCGGTATTATAATTTTGAAGCAGTTACGTTTATTGATAAAGCTAGTTTTGATAAATTTAATCATGAAGGCGATTATCATACAGAAGCTTATGAAAAACATAAAGAAATTATTATTCAAAAATTTTTAAATAATATAGAGAAGGTAATTCCCGGAGCGAAGCAACATGTTGTTCATGTCGAGTTAGGGACTCCAAAAACAAATCAACACTACATTAAAGCGACAGATGGTAATGTATATGGCACTGAAAAAAAGTTCAATCAAATTGGTGCATTTTCGTTTAAATGTAAATCCGAAATAAAAAATTTATACCTATGCGGAGCGAGTACTGTTTCTCATGGTGTTGCAGGAGCTGCTCATTCAGGAGTAGAAGCAGCTGCACAAATATTACAAGTAAAGGCTGAATCATTGATGCAGGCAGACTCCGATCAAAAATTACGGATTTATGATGCCGAAAATGCGGATTCATGGCCCGATTTTATTAAAAGTAAAATCGAAAATAAAAAGAGACGATTCATTGAATCTATTTGATTTTACACTATTTAATTTATGATTTTTCTTTTTTAATTATGATGACAAATGTCATTAATAAATTAAAACATCTTTAGTTCCTTTGGTGAGTTATAAAAAATAGATCTCATCAAAGACACTATTTATGAAACCTGAGTTAAATTAAAGTTATATGCATACCGTTAGATTTATAGCTACAGATAAAACTGAAAAGCAGTTTGTAGCAACCCTAAGAAAAAATGTAAATGATTATTTTAAAGATAATCACATTTCTACAAAAGCGAATACAGCCATGGTTATTAAAACCATAGCTCTCATTAGCATATACGTTGTTCCTTACATTATATTATTAATTGTGCCTATGAGTAACCTTGTTGCTTTAGGTTTAACCATATTAATGGGAATTGGTATTGCTGGAGTAGGGATGGGAGTAATGCATGATGCCTGCCACGGAGCTTATTCAAAAAAACATTGGGTCAATAATTTATTAGCTGGTACTTTATATTTATTAGGAAGCAATGTGTTGAATTGGAAAATTCAACATAATGTATTGCATCATACATATACCAACATTTCCGGACTTGATGAAGATATCAATGAAAAAGGGCCAATTCGTTTATCAGAACAATCACCGCTAAAATGGTATCATCGCTACCAATTTGTATACGCTTTTGTGTTTTATGGATTAATGACGTTAACCATGTTGACGAATGATTTTTTTCGTTTAATTACATACGAAAAAGAGGGCTTAGTTAAATCTCAAAATAAACACGTGAAGGGTGAATTTATTAGAATGTTATTTCGGAAACTGATTTATATGGTTGTTATAATAGGACTGCCTCTGTGGTTAACAGATTTTAAATGGTATCAAATTTTAATTGGATTTTTTATCATGCATTGGGTTGCAAGTATTATTTTGAGTTTTGTGTTTCAGATGGCTCACGTTGTTGAAGGTGCCGAACAGCCAAAAGTAGAAGGAGAGGTTCATACAGAGTGGCATATACATCAATTAAAAACAACTTCTGATTTTGCCAGAAAAAATAAAATATTAAGTTGGTATGTTGGTGGATTAAATTTTCAAATTGAACACCACTTATTTCCTAACATTTGCCACATTCATTACCCTAAAATATCGCCTATAGTAGAGCAAACAGCAAAAGAATTTGGTATTCCTTATAATCTGAAGCCGAGTTTTAGAAGTGCTTTATTGTCACATATTTTAAGATTAAAAGAGTTGGGAAGATCTAACATACAACCTTATGCATCATAATCAATTTATTCGAGTTACTAAGAAATTTACGTTCGATATGGCGCATGCGCTTTATGGCTATGATGGTTCATGCAAAAACATACACGGACACACCTATGTATTAAGCGTTACTTTAAAAGGCAAGGCAATAAATGATCCTCATAACCCTAAAAACGGAATGGTGATTGATTTTACTGATCTTAAAAAAATAGTGAAGGAACAGGTTATTGATGTATTCGATCACTCCTTAGTGTTAAATGCAAATTCGCCGCATGGAACTATAAAAGCATTTAAGGAAAATTTTGAAAAAATAAATAACGTGCCCTATCAACCTAGTTGCGAGAATTTATTAATTGATTTTTTAGAAAGAATAAAAATACATTTGCCTCAATCGGTTGTCATTAATAATATTAAGTTAGAAGAAACGCCAACTTCCTATGCAGAGTGGTATTTAGAAGATAATAAATAGAATTATTGTAATTTTAATTTAACTAAAAAGAGTCTGTTTGAATAAACAGACTCTTTTATGAATAAACTACCTCGCGGCAGAGCCGACGAGGTATTAAAAGATTGATAACTGCTGACTATGTATTTTTTTATATGTTTTTTCATTACCCTGAGATTTAACATACGCTTGAATTGTATTCTCATCGCCATGTTTACCAACAGT
>JANYGR010000342.1 GCA_025359355.1 Bacteroidota bacterium
TGTGGTTGAATGGTTTTAATATCTTTTTCGGATTTTGTACCGAAGAATTTTTTCAGGAACGTTAACATAGTATTATTTAAATTTAAGCTAACGAAAGTAAGCATTTTTAAGATGCCAAAATCATATTTTTTTGTAAAAAAAGGTTCGATTAAATATAAAAGTTTATCGCTAAATTTTTAGTATAACCTGTACTATCAAAAAAAATTCAACCACTTATTGCCTAAACTCAACCACTTACAAAATAATAAACTCAAGCTAATTATTATTTGTATTTTAGTAATGGTGAATCCTTGCTTATCTATATCTAAAGTTGTTATAACACGTATCGCTGTTACGTTACTTTTATTAACTCAAACGACTGCTTTTGCGCAACAATACAACTTTAAAGGATACTCTGTAGAAAACGGCTTACCATATATACAAATCTTTACTATTTTTCAAGACAGCCACGGTTACTTATGGAGTGGCGGTTATGGCGGGTTAAGTAAATTTAATGGAAAGACCTTTCAAAATTTTTCGCCAAAAAATGGATTAGCAAATCACTTTGTAAACTGTATTACAGAAGATAAAAACCATCATATCATTGTTGGCACCATTGATGGATTATCAGTACTAAATAATAACAAGTTTAAAAATTACCATGTAAAAGATGGGTTGCCATCTAAAAATATAACCGCTGTATGTGCTGATTTTTCAGGCAAAGTATGGATTGGCACAACAAAGGGCTTATGCACTTTTGAAAACGGACATATACAACCATACGAGCCATTGAAAAATCAAACCATTAACTGTTTATACCCAACTAGTCAAAATGGATTGTGGATCGGTACTAATGACGGATTATTTAACATCAATGATGGTTCACTCACACTCTATACTACTGTTAATGGCTTAGTCGACAATTCTATTAACTGCGTTAGTCAAAAAACAACTACCAAAGAATTATTTGTTGGCACTAAAAACGGCTTAACCATCCTTAATCTTTCTTCACAAAATTGCACCAATTACCATGTAATTAATGGCTTGTTAGATGAGGATGTAACGGTTATTACTAATACTTCAGAAGGCTTGACATGGATAGGGTCCAAAAGCGGACTAGTTAATTTTGATGGCAAAACCTTCTCCTATTTTTCTATCCGACAAGATAATAACACCAACCACATCCGCTCACTCATTATTGATTATGAAAATAATTTATGGATCGGTACACACAATGGTTTATTCAAATTTAGAGATAAAGGATTTACCAGTTATGGCAAACAAGAAGGTTTAGGAGGCGCATTCGTTTATCAGATTTTGGAAGACAAAGAACATAACCTGTGGATCACTACCGAGAATAATGGGATTTACAAATATGCGAATGGTTATTTCAAAAATTATTCTACGAAAGAAGGGTTACTCAGTAGTAATGTAACCTCAGCATTACTTGATAAATCAGGACAATTATGGTTTGGTACTAATGGAGGGATTTCAAAATTTATGAATGATAAATTTGAAAACTTAAGTTATGGCGCTAATTTTAAATTAGAAGCTCCTATTAGTTGTTTATTTCAAGACTCCAAAAATCGCATTTGGGTTGGTGGTCAAAATGGATTATGTTGTATGGAAAAATACAATCAAGCTTACTTAACAACCTATTACAAATTACCAACACTCATTAAAGATTATAATATATGGGCTATTAATGAAGATTCCGAAGGAAACATTTGGTTAGGGACTTATTTAGCAGGGATTTTTAAATTAGAAAACAAGCAGTTTGTTAATCAACAATCACATTTTAAAACCGAGATAGAATCTGTGCTTGAAATAGAATTTGATTCGACTGGCATGATGTATGCAGCTACGTTGAATGGCGTTTTAATGTATGATACCAAAACAAAGTACACCAAATTCATTTCGGAAAAAGACGGCTTAGCTTCAGAACTTGTGTATAGTTTGAAGATGAGTAAGAATAAGAAGTACTTGTGGGCAGGCACTAATCAAGGCATCAGTAAAATAAATATATCGAAATTAAAACAAGATATTATTGAAATCACGTCCTATAATAAGGCTGATGGATTTGAAGGTGTTGAATGTAATACGCATGGCATATATGAAGATCATGCCGGTGATGTTTGGTTTGGCACAGTAAACGGACTTATCAAATATTCTCAAACTGAATTTAGGCTCAATGATAATTTATCAAGAACAACCATTAGTAAAATACAACTTGCTTACGAAGATACCCTATTAGCAGATAGCTCAAAGCTTGCCTACGATTTAAACAACATTACATTTTATGTAGATGGCATTAGTTTAACAAATCCAAACAAAGTATTATACATATATAAACTCGAAGGCTTTGATAAAAATTATAGTCCATATACAGAAGTTAACTTTGCTAAATACGATAATTTACCTGCAGGAAAATACACCTTTAAAGTAAAGAGTTGTAACAGTGAAGGCATTTGGAATATAGAGCCTACTACTTTTTCGTTCGAAATAAAAGCAGCCTTTTATAAAACCTGGTGGTTTACCGTTGCCTTATTAGCCTTAGTTATAGGCATTGTATACGCCATCTTCAAAATACGACTACACCAAATACAACTTAAACAAAAAGCAGAATTTGATACTCAAGTGGAAGTATCCAAAGCAGAACTAAAAGCACTTCGTGCTCAAATGAATCCACATTTTGTATTTAATTCTTTAAATTCGATTCAGCATTATATCCTTAATAGTAAAGGCGAAGAAGCTGTTCGTTACTTAAATAAATTTGCTAAACTAATTCGCATTATTTTAAACAACTCCGAAAAGCCTACCGTTACTATCAACGAAGACATTGAAGCCTTAACACTTTATTTAGAATTAGAAAAAATGCGTTTCGAAAATAAATTTAATTATTCGATACATGTGAGTGACTCAATTGATGGCGACTATGATGAAATTCCACCAATGCTGATTCAGCCTTATTTAGAAAATGCAATCTTACATGGCATCAATCCAAAAGAAGGACAAGGACACATTAATGTAGAAATAAGCTTGATCAATGCTTTTATTAAAATTTCCATTATTGATGATGGTATTGGCAGAGATCGATCGAAAGCCATACAGAGCTTACAACCTGCTTCCCGACATAAATCATTAGGCATGAAAATAACAAAAGACAGGGTACGAATATTAAATACCATTCATCAGTCCAATTTAAACGTAAATATTATAGATTTGTATAATAACAATAAAGAACCCATAGGAACACAAGTAGATTTATATATACCATACATAAAATAAAAAAAGCCCCTCCAAATCTCCCCAATGGGGAGACTTGAACAAATAAAAAACTCAGAAAATAAATTAGAATAAATAATAATAAACAAAGTGAGCGTTCTAAAAGCCTCCCCTTTGGGGAGGTTGGAGGGGCTCCAATATAAACATGAAAACACTAATTATAGAAGACGAGCAAAAAAGCCGCGAGATGTTGGCTACATTGATCAAAAAGAACTTCCCACAATTAACCATTGTTGGCTTAGCTAAAAATGTAGCAGAAGGTGTTGAGTTTATCAATACACTTAGTCCTGACTTAGTATTTTTAGATATTAGTATGCCCGATGGTACTGGGTTTGACGTGCTTGAAAAAACACAGGGATTAAAGTTTGATATTATTTTTACTACTGCTACTGATAAGCATGCTTTAAAAGCCATTAAATACAGTGCTTGCGACTACTTACTAAAACCCATTGATGTTGATGAATTAAAACCAACAGTGGATAAACTCATTGAGAAACATGCTTCTAAAACTTCAACCATGCCGAGTATGGAGAACTTGCAATTCTTGATTCAGAATTTAAAACGTGCGGATGACAATTATAGCAAGATCACGTTACCTACTGGTAATGCTTACGAAATTGTCAATATCAAAGATATTATTCGTTGCGAGGCCGATGGAAGTTACACAAATTTTGTTTTAATAGGTGGCAAAAAGCTTATGGTGTCAGCTAGCATGAAGCACTATGAAGATTTATTACCTGCAAACGATTTCATTCGCATTCATCACCATCACCTCATCAATATCAATCACGTGGTGCGTTTTTTAAAGGTAGATGGTGGCTATGCTATTATGAGTGACAATTCTCAATTAGAAATTAGTCGTCGTAAAAAAGATGCGTTTTTAGAGAGATTAAATGCAGTGTAGTTTTTAATTTTTTAACTGCGGAGATTTTTTAAGCGAGATGTTTTTTAACCGCTGAGGCGCGAAGAAAAAATAGAATTTTATTACACAAGCTATAACTCCGTTTCTCCGTGAACTCATAACCCTCTTAATCTCTGTGTTAAAAAACTAACCGCAGAGGTGCGGAGATAAGGAGGTTGTTGGGTATTAGTTTTTAGTTGTTTGGATTTTACTGTTGTCATTCATCTTGTATCCCTACTCATTGTCAGATTTTCTCTGTGAACTCCTCAACCTCTTAAACTCTGTGTTAGAAAAAATTTACCTTTAAGAAAAGAAATATTACCGAAAGCCGTCAAAAGCTCCTAATCCAAATAAGGAAAAATCATACTTGATAGGATCCTTTCTATCAAAAGATTTCAGAACAGTAGTAATTTCTTCTACGGCTTGCCAATCGTTTTGTGTGCGGGTTAGTAATCCTAATTTTCGACTCACATTTCCAGTATGTAAATCCAAAGGCAAACATAATTGATGTGGCTTAATCGTTTTCCAAATACCAAAATCAACACCAAATTTATCCTGACGCACCATCCATCTCAAAAACATACAAAGCCTCTTGGCACTTGATTTTACAGCAGGATTAGACACATGCTTTTCTACACGATGTAAATGAGTTGGCTCTAAAAACAATGTTCTAAAATTAATAATTGCTTGTTTTACATTCGGTTCGTTTTCAGAAAAAGACTTTGAAAAAGCGCCTTCCAAACCATCATGTTTAATGTAAATATTTTTCAACGATTGCAAAAAGAACACACAATCACCTGCATTAAATGTGCGATGCACAAAATCAGAAAAACGCAATGCATCTTTTTTGGTAAAGTTTAAAATAAAATCATGCGGTTCATTATTCATTAAACGCATGAGGCTATTCCCATTCTTAATAATAGAAAAGCGCTGTCCCCAAGCAATAGTAGCTACTAGCAGTGATGCTATTTCTATATCTTTTTTTTTAGAGAATTGATGAGGAATAGAAATGGGATCGGTTTGAATGAAGTCTGTATTATTAAACTGAAGGTATTTTTCATCCAATAATTCTTTGATATCTTTTAAATGCTTCACCATTCAAAGGTATATAAAATCATCATATAATAATTCGAATAAATAA
>JANYGR010000372.1 GCA_025359355.1 Bacteroidota bacterium
TTGAGAGGTAAATTATTATTTAAACAAAATCAGTTTGGTAAGGCGATCCCAGACTTTCAAAAGTTAGTTGATTTGGGTTATTCACCTCTTTCTGACAGGTATTACTGGTTAGCCCTGTCGACATTAAAAAACGGACAAAAAGCAAAAGCAGTTAAAATAATTAATGATGCTAAAGACATTGACTTTAAAGACTACGATTTAAAACCATTTGGACTTTAGAGTGATTAGCTGTGTGCGCCCCTAATAAGTGCTAACCCACGGTTTGCTCCAGCCTCGCAGAAGTACAAGCATTTGCAAAAGCTGTAGAAAGTTTTTTATTTTTCTTTGCAAATGGCAATAAACAGTTATCTTCGTTAGTAGTTTTTCGGCAGAAAGTGTTTCAATCATCGGCCGAAGTAAACCGCGAAACCGTTAGGTGCAAGACGTTGGAAGAACAACTAAAAATTAATTATGGACTTTAAATATTTTGACAAAGCAGAATTATTTACAAAGTTGCGTGACATTGAAACTAAATGTCACTGTTGCCAAAAAACTAGACTCTGTTATGACGCAGAGGCATTTTACGGATCGAGTGGCTTTTTTGGTTTTAATAAAATGAAATCCATTTGTACTGACTGCTTGACATCAGGACAACTAAACAAATATGACATTACAACTTGTAATGGGGACTCAGCTGAGTTAAAAAGACAACTTAAAGACCTTAACCCACAGTTAAATGATTCTGAAATTGATAA
This sequence comes from Bacteroidota bacterium, assembly GCA_025359355.1. Classification (GTDB taxonomy): domain Bacteria; phylum Bacteroidota; class Bacteroidia; order B-17B0; family Aurantibacillaceae; genus UBA4416. The sequence goes on from JANYGR010000372.1 coordinate 735, forward strand.
TTTAGTTGAAACTAAAACAAATGAATTAGAGAAAACAACTCCTCCGTTAATAACATGGCAAGAATGGCCATGGCCATGTGCAGACGGAGACTACTGTAAGTTTATCGGCTATGGTTCCAAACCATTTTACAATAGACAAGCGAAGGACAATAATGGCAGGTCATTATTTACTTCATCTTTTTATTACAGCATTAAAGACGCAAGTGACGAAACATTATGGGACAATCTTTTACCCGACGAAGAAATTAAGAATTACGAAGACAGTAATTATGATTGCCTATTTTACGTTTTTAAAAGTTTAAACTCTGACAAAATCGTTACTAATTGGGACTGTTCATAAATCTATGTCTCGTCCTGAAATAAGTTGACACATAAAGTCGACTTATAATGATGTCTCGTCCTGAAATAGGTTTACGTTCGTAGCTCACACAAAAATGACACAGAAAACACCATATTAACGCGTATATTCAAAGACAGTGGACAGAACCTCTGGAATTCCAAAAAAATTGGTACTAAAAACATCAAAGAATCCTTTTAATCAAAGGAATTCTTTTTAAAACGTCCGCATCCAAATAAAGGAGGGGAATCATCAGTAAAAAAGGGATAAACGGAACTTTATACCTGACGATGGCTCCCATAACGGTTGTTGTAAAGCCTATTAATAAAAATGCAGTGATGGTAATGCTAATGCATAAGTACAACATATTTTTATCGATGACTTTACGTGAATGAAAGATAATGCATAATAAAAAAAATAGTATATAACCTAAATTTTCAAGTGAGGCTACTAATTCTGATGAGGAATGACTATCATAAAAAAATGGTTTTGCTATGACATGATAAAATGCTATTGGTACTAATTTCACAAAGGATGAAACGGAGTAAGTTAGGCGTTGCATGGAAATAGCTGATCCTGCGGGCATATTGGACGACACGAATCGGTAAACAGACGTATCTTGATTATCATTAACAAAGATCGTATCATTATTATGATTCAATTTCCAATACATTAATTTAGTGTGTGACTTTATTTTACATATTGTTTTTTCAGGATTAACGAATGTATATTGACTTGTATCTTGAGGGTTTAACCTAACGTAATTACGTTCGTTGATTAAAAAAATACCGCCTTTACTTAAATTAATAAAATCATTTTGCCTGATAACAATGGTTTTTACAACATCTTTATGAAAGATATATTTTAAAGTGATCAAGGATAAACTAAAAATGGTAATCAGAGAAACACTATAAAATAGGGCAATCTTTTTTACTTGCATCTTTTGTACTAAAACAAACACGATTAATGGAGTTATCAATAATATAAGGATATATGGCTTAAGTACAAAAAATGCCAAGGTAGTTACACCAAGGCAAGCAATTGTTTTAAAATGAAAGTGATGATGAATAAATAGTTTAAAAAACGAGTATAAAAAAAAGCCCATCAAACAAAGTGCTAAGGGTTCTTTTAATACGCCCGACGACCAAAATAGAACAGATGGCGCAAAGAAAATGATACACATGAATAACTTTTCTTTTTGTGGGAAGTATGACTTGAAGGTTTTATAAAAGGCGAATTGCCCAGCAAATGATACGACTACCATAAACAAAGCATGGACTTCGTAGTAACCAAAGGAAAACAAACGAAGGAAGGCATGAACTCGAACAGCGGTTCTGTTATCATTTAAGAAAAAACTATCAGCTGGTTTTGCCTGACTCCAATCATTAATTTTATCAAAATAAGGTTTATATAACGCATCTGTTTCTAACTCAGAATGGATACCAAACAGCATTTTCAGGTAATCTAAAGGATTTTCGTATAAAGCCTGAAACATAATGTTGGCGCCAGTTAGCGTATCATAACTATCACTTTGTAGCTTATTTAAATTACTTGAAAAATAAAAACGATAATAAGCAAAACACCCTATGATTTTAATAAATAGGATAAGAGAAATCCATTTAAATGACATTTGAGTATCTTTAAAAAAAGGTAATTTATAAACTACCCAACAAAACAGCATCAAATATAAAAGTGCTATTATCAATACGTTTCAAAAGATTTAATTTCCATAAAACGCTTCGGCTCTTTCAGCTCATTAAAACCAAATTGAGCATACAGGCTATGGGCATCTTTAGTGGCTAACATAAAACGTCGTAATGTTTGAACTACTGGCTGTTCCATTATAAAACTCATTAATTCTTTAGATAGCCCTTTACTTCTATAGGCTTTCTCTATAAATACATCGGCCAAATATCCAAAAGTTGCATGGTCTGTAATGACGCGAGCAAAGCCAATTTGTTGTTGCTTATCATATACACCAAAGCAAATACTTCCTTCTATTGCTTTTTCAACAATATGAATCGGAATATTTTTTGCCCAATAACTTTCTTCACTTAAAAAATGGTGTATGTAAGTGTGTTGTAATTTCTCTTTATCTGTTGAAAAAAGAAAGCCATCAATGTGTTTTTCCATAATTATAAATTACTTACAACTGCTAATTGTTTGGTTTTACTATCAAATACAAAGCGTGTTATTTTTTTAATTCCTAACGATGCAAACGAAAACAATGTTTCCCACGATTTAGTTTGTGCATTATATTTTAATAAGTCCGCGTTTTCAGATTTTATTAAACCAAGTTCTGGATGCCAAATAAAATCTTCGTTAACCGACGGATAGGTTGCGTATATCTTACTTTCTCTTAAGGTAGGATTATATGCTCTAAAAGCCATACTGGCACTATCTTTTATGGCATAGATAAAGTTATTTGTGTTGCCTATTTTTTTAAATGCACGGCTTGGATTATTGCACAGCCAAACATCATTGTTAGTTTTGAGGTTAATAGCTCTTAAACTATGCGGATCAGTCAATTTATAATACAACAACGTGTCTTTGCTTAACCATGTATGATAGCCAACAGAATCAACCTGTTCGGCAATTATTTTATTAAACGAGCCGTCTAACTTAAATTGCCATACGCGTTGCGATGAATCCATTTCAACTACTACACAAGAAAATCCTGAACCGTCAGGAATAATAGTAGGTGAATATTCGCTGGTTTGTGTTTTGGTTAATGCAGTATGAATTTTTGATTTAATAGTATACTGATAAATATCGGCTTGCTTATCTTCTTTAATGCTTACGTATAAAATGGATTTTCCATCAGCAGAAAAAGTTGGTTGATTATCGTACCCTTCTCTATTATTGATGTTTAAAGGGTTAGTATAAATGAGCTTGTTCTCCTTTTTTTCTAATTGAAACAACCAAATATCGGTTTCGGGTAACTGACCAAAAGCAAAAGATGAAATAAATACACTAAACAGAAATAACTTCATTAAAATATTTTTTAAATGTAAACTGTATTAACTGATAAATAACATAACCCCAAATTAACCCAACGACTATGCCCACCAAAATATCGGAAGGGTAATGCACACCCAAATACAAACGGCTATAAGCAGTGATTCCTGCCCAAGCAAAAAATGAACTTCTTACTAAAATAGAATGTTCTTTAAATAATAAAAACAAGAGCATGGCTATACCAAATGCATTAGCTGCATGGCCAGAAAAGAAGCCGTATTGGCCTCCGTGATAATCATTAACTACATGAATTTGATCTTTGATTTCGATATTATGAGTTGGCCTGTAGCGTTTAACAGAATGTTTTACGCGGTTAGATGTTTGATCGGTTAAGGTCACTAACGCCACTAAAAAAAAGACGAGAATCATTACTTTTTTTAATTCATATTTTTTGAGAAATAAACTAAACCAATAAATAAATAATGGTAAACATATCCATATTCCAGAAATGGAATAC